>JAHEYM010000442.1 GCA_023251595.1 Bacteroidota bacterium | reverse complement strand
AACCGTAATCATAAAATCTTTCGCAGCAAACCTTTCGCCCTGAAATTACTCATTCACAGTATTTCTCAGCTCATAAAAATGCTTTTTATATAGAGAAGAACAACACCCAATTGACGCGATATATAATGTTTGGGCTGTTTTCTGTTTTTTTATTTTTCATGAAGAACATTCCGCTGGACCAATAGCAATAATTTAATTTGACTCTTTCCTGAAAAATTCCGAATTTGAAAAAAAACAGCTTTTGAAACACTCGATTAATGAGATTATCCGGTCAATAATCTCAGGGGGAACCCAATGCCCTCTGTTGAATGAGTTTTACGACATCTGTATAAAGATGTCGATGGCACAACTCTGTGTTTCGAAAAACAGGATCATTCGGGATGATATTCTTCACAGGATGGGGTATTCGCTTATGGACCTCGCACGAGACTGCATTGACCCACTATTTGAGACTTCCAACGGGCACTTCGTTCAAATTGAATCTTATTTTCACAGGAAAACAGGCGATTCAATCAGCGATCTTCATGAGGATATCGTCAAAACTATGCTTGCAGTTTTAGTCGTTGCCAAGACAAATCAGGAACTTTCTCATTTACGCGAAGATTTTGGCGAAATTTATTTCAAAGTCCGGAAAGCCCTGTCAGTTTTCATTTCAAGAAGCGCATCAGAATTTCCCCAAATATTTTTCGAAGGTGAAAAATATATCATTTCAGGAAACAAGAGTGCTGCATTAACTGTGTCATTGATCGATCCCGGAGATGAAATCTTTAGGGAACTGCACAAGGTGAAATATAACACCCGCAGAATTCCCGAGATCGTCAGGATGATTTTTACAATTGCGTCAGGCCAATATGGAGCCAATATCCGAATACGTTATGATGACCTGCTGTGTATCGTGAATGATTTTTACAAAAACAGGCTTGAATACTATCATTCCGGGATTGTGGAATATATTATGGATGAAGAAAATATTTCGTTGGAATAAAATGAATCAATTTATTGAATCGGATATGTACTTATATGTGCTGAATCCTGCACTTCTGAATCGTGATGTATATATCGGAATCGAACAAGCCGTAGAGCAAAATAGTGATGTCCGACTGCAAATAGAGGAAATTAAAGAGTTTTATGCTGCACTATCTGATATTTCCGGTTTCGAGTCAGAATATGAGTATTCCCTCTTTCCGCTCACCGATTCCGGTTCCGGGCGGGGATGGGATAGGTTGGCCGCCCAGCATTTAACAGAGAACAGCGAGGCTTCTGAATTTGTTGGCACTCATATCTCAGCGGAGAAATTGATATTGACCAGGCTGTTCTTTATCCGCTCACTGTCCGAATACCATCTCTATTTGTTATGCCAGGGGAATTCTGAACGGATTCAGAATGCATTGGTACACATTACCGGTATAGACAGAATGTTCATCACCGATGAACTGGGGCTGGTAAAGATTAAATCCGGGTTCGTCGATGAAAATTCGTTTATCTCGGTAAAGTTTCCAATTCTTCTATATGAAATTGATCTTTCTATGCTTAAACCTGGTGATACTGAACGTCAGCCTAATTTAAGGGGGGATATACCTCATTCAGATTTAGTTGTTCAGTTCCAGGAAAATGAGATAAACGGTTTTATATCTACCTGGATGGAATTAGTTCATGGAAAACTGACGGTATGTGTTTTTGAACCCGGCTCCGAAGAACGGTTTTCACTTTCCGAAGTAATACAGGGGCGATTCACTATACCCGAAAATTATAAAGGAGTAATCCGGGTTATGGTGATTAAGGCATAATCAGATTTTTCATTAAGGTTGTTTTTCATTCACACTATGTGCAGCAGCAGAAATTCTTCATGGAACTGAACTTATTTGAGATAGAATTGCAATCACAGAGATTGTTGGCAGCGCTTCGGAAACCGTTTAGCGCCCATTTGAAATTTCATTATTTGGTTTGTTTTATTCGCTCCTTGCTGTCAGCAAATGCTCCCGCTCAATATCTTTCATATTACTTGGAGTTTTTTCCGTTTTTGGCGGAACTTGTCAGGAAGAAAGAATTTGATTATATGTCGCCTTCCGAACTATCCGGCGTAGTAAATTTGATCCATTCTCTCAGGAAAATTGAAGGATTTTCCGAAAAGGAAAACATTTATTCCACGCTTTTGGAAATTTTAACTGAAGCAGAACATAATACTTTAGCTTTGATGGATAACGTTCAACCGGAAACTAAAACTGCAGATTCGATAGGATATAATTCTTCGCTTGACAGCGTAAACATTGTGCTGATTGAGATTGATGAAAGTGCCCGAAGCAGCCCGGTTTCAGGAGTGGTTCATAAATTGCGGCTGTTTTCACACAACCAGTCTGATCCGCATGCTGCCGATACCATTGAATTCTATAACTCCATCGATCATACCAAAACAAAAATCATCGAACAGGTAAACCACGCTGTAGCTCTTGCAAAAGCAAAGTGCAGTAAGGTCGGCATTCCCGATCATGGGTATAATTTCCGGTTCTCATTTGATTCATCAGGTCTTTTATTCAGCGGTGCTTCGCTTGGTGTAGGAGCAGCTTCGCTGGCATGGAACGCTATTCTTTTAATTGAAAATGCATCCAGTTTCTTCCGCTTCAAAAAAGATGTTGTATTCACGGCAGAGGTTGATAAACAAGGGAATCTTCTGCCTTTGGATCCGGTCAGCTTGCAGATAAAACTGGAGACGATATTTTACTCAAAATTCCGAAAATTCGTTATTCCAGAAGATAATATCCGTGAAGCCAAGGAAGTGCTGGCACAACTTAACCTTCAATTTCCAAACAGAATTTTGCAACTTATTCCCATCCGTAATTTCGAAAATGTATTCAGGAATCTTGACATAGTGGAGGTGGTTAAGTTTACCCTTCCCGAAAAGATCAGAAAGCACTATCGAATTAATCAGTTTAAGTATAATTCGACACTCCTTTTTTGTTCACTATCGATCATTCTGTTTTTTTTGCTTAATTATCTCATTCCTGTGCTTGACCGTAACCCGGTTTCTGCCGGATTGGAAAACATGAGATATCTTGCATTTAACAAGTATGGAAAGGTCGTGTGGGAATCCCCAAAACTGGATCTGATAGATTCTGCTCTCTATTTCCGATCTGTAAATCCTACTGAACGGATACTGATTGACGACATCGATGAAGACGGAC
>JAHEYM010000441.1 GCA_023251595.1 Bacteroidota bacterium | reverse complement strand
AATAAAAATATAGCACCGGTCGACAGAGCAGGTTTGCCGGAAATAAAATCTAAGTTTTTAGCAAGCTATCTCGAGATGACAGCTGATGAAATGAACCGTTATTTCACCGAACGTGAATATCAGAACGCGGAAATGCCTCCTGTAACGCTGAACTCAGATAAGGAAGTGCTTGAATTTGTAGAGAATAATATCGGTGCCATAGGATATGTCGACTCAAACTCATTAATCGGTGTCGATATCTCTAAAATAAGAATCATACAAATATCCTCAAATTGAATATAATATAAATGCGCCCCGGATCAGGATTTAATATTTCGAGAAAAATATCAATAGGGTATATAATAATCCTTATGATCGCCGCATTTGTCACGCTGATCAGTATTATTACATTAGAAAACAATAAGAACAAATATGATAAAATTGCTTCACAATATGTACCATATATTTCATCTTTAAAAGAGTTTGAATCCGCTATTCGAGAGTCTAATAAACTGATCATCGATTGGGTATATATCGCGGATAAGGATGAAAAAGATCGGCTGTCGGTAGTGCAAAACAGTGAAATTCCTTTCATCAAACAAAAATTGCAGTTTATCGGAACAGAGACATTTTTTCAGGGCATGGAAAAAGATCTGCACGATCTGATCAGTGACTATGATAATTATTCCGCTATACAGAAAACCATTATGCGGACACTCAAAACACCTGAAAATTATGCCAGCGATAAATTAGTTGATGAGTCCATCAGTATTCTAAATAATGAGTTGGCTCCACGTTACAAAAATATTAGTGCTAACCTGAGCAAAGTTCTGAACAATTACACCGGTTTGTTCGAAAAGGCTGATGTAGAGATGAAAAACTCGTATAATTATCTTTCGGGTATTATGATTGTTTTGCTGATTCTGATTGTAGCTGTCACTTATATTGCATCCCGTTTTTCGACTCAAAACATTTCAAAACCGGTGAATGAATTAAAAAATGTCATTGTCAGTCTGGGAAAAGGTGAAATTCCCCTTGTTCACAATACGGAAAGAAAAGATGAAATCGGACAAATGACAAATGCCATTGCCGCAATGGTAGAAAATATAAAATTAAAAACAGAATTCGCAACCCGGACAGGTAAAGGTATATACAATGCAAATTTTGATCTTCTCGGTGAGAAAGATATATTGGGACTCGCCTTAATTGAAATGAGAAACAATTTAAAAAAATCATCAGAAGAAGAATTTACCCGGGCGTGGCTGACCAGTGGGATCGCCCGTCTGAACGAAATTCTGAGAGATTTTCAGGAAAATGAGGATCAACTATATGATACGATCACAGCATATATAGTAAATTATCTGAATGTTTGTCAAGGTGGCATGTTTATCGTGAAGAATGAAATTGAGCGTGAAGATAAATATCTTGAACTTGTCGCCGGTTATGCCTATAAAGACAAAAAGAATATATCAACGAAACTGACATGGGGTGAAGGACTACCGGGACGGGTTGCGCTCGACAGGAAAATGCTTATTCTTTCTGATATACCGGAAGGATATAGTAAAATAGTATCGGGGCTCGGAGAGAGTTCACCAAAATCTCTTCTCATTGTACCTTTTGTATTTGAGAATGAAGTAAAAGGGTTAATCGAGCTTGCGTCCATGCGAGAGTTTACACCGATACAAGTTGAATTTCTTGAGAATATTTCCGATAAAATTGCCATTACTTTCGATCATATAGAAAGAAAATTGAAAACCGAAATACTTTTGAAGGAATCACAGGAACTCAACGAGAAACTTTTGACAGGAAAAGAGGAACTCAAAAACGCCAATGAGGAATTGAGTACATTTATCTATAAATCATCACACGATCTCAAAGGTCCACTCTGCTCTATCCTGGGGTTATTAAATGTCGCTCATGCGGATATCAAAGATAAAAAGGCAATCCATTATTTAGACATGATAAACGAAATGACCACTAAAGTGGATGATATCCTGAAAGCACTGATTCAGACGATGGATATGAAAGAATCCAATCCAAATATTGAGGTAATTAATTTCGAAAATCTTATCGAATCAACGTTGAATAAATTTGAAAGAAATGAACTTTTCAAGAGAATCGATTTGAAATTAAATGTTGAAAATGCGAGACCATTTTACAGTGACCGGCAGATGCTTCATTCCGTTTTACAAAACATTATAGACAATTCCATAAAATATCAGAATCCGGCAGTATTATACCCGATCTTGGCAATCGATGTTACTGATTATGCTGATGGAGTTAAGATAAATATTACGGATAACGGATCGGGCATCGATAAAAAGGTTCAGTTAAAAGTATTCGATATGTTTTACCGTGGCAATAATGATTCTAAAGGAGCGGGACTGGGACTTTATATCGTTAAAAATGTAGTGAGAAAATTAAATGGCAGAATTCAATTGGAAAGCGAAAAAGATCGTGGCACTAAATTTACGATTACGTTACCGAATTGTGCATGACCATACCCCTGCTCTCCCCAAATTGGGAGGGAGTTTGGAGTTAATTCTCCTGAACTACCCGAAAACCAGTTGCCGGACTACGTTTCGGTGTCAACTCTCCCTGACGTGAGGAAACTCTGCTGAACAGACCATCGTTTGTATAACATGCGCCACGAACCGTGTGAAATACTCCTTTCTCAGGTCCCTTTGGATTTATTTCCGGAGAATTAGAATAATATTTCTCATCATAGAAATCGCTACACCATTCATATACATTTCCGGTCATATCATACAATCCCAATTCATTCGGTTTTTTGAGCCCGACAGGATGTACTTCGTTATCACTATTGTTTTTGCACCAACAGATTTCGTCCATTTTATTACTTCCTGAATATATATATCCTTTGCTTTTTGTTCCTCCTCTTGAAGCGAACTCCCACTCCGCTTCTGTTGGCAATCTGAAAGTTTTACCCTGCGCACCACTCAACCATTTACAATATTCCACAGCATCATTCCAGCTAACAAATGTAACAGGTTTATTTTTTTCATTTTCACGATACATACTTCCATTTGCATTAAATCGCCAGTCGACTCCATCAGCTTTTACCCATTCAGTTCCATTATATATCCAGCTCCAGCCCTCTTTTTCTGCTTCCGAGACATAACCGGTCTGTTTGAGAAAATATTCAAATTCGTGAACGGTAACTTCATACTTACATATAT
>JAHEYM010000003.1:35406-41212 GCA_023251595.1 Bacteroidota bacterium | reverse complement strand
AACGCATTCACCATCGTCGATTTTCCCGAACCCGAGTGACCCGAAAATAAATTCACTTTACCCGAAATCATTTTCCTGATAAATTCGACATCTTCGCCCTTATTCACCGAAACAATATACGATTCATATCCTATATTTCTATATATTGCAACAAGTTCTTCAACCATTAAAAGAGTTTCAGCATCATATAAATCAGATTTATTAAATAATATAGTCGCCGGAATTCTATACGCTTCCGCAGTCACCAAAAACCGATCGATAAAACCTGTCGATGTCCTTGGAAATATAAGCGGAGCAAAAATAAAAACACGATCAATATTACTCGCGATAATTTGTGATTGCTTCGACAGATTCACCGATTTTCGTATAATATAATTCCGCCGTTCTTTTAATTCTATAATTCTACCGGTCAATTCATCCTTCTCCAATTCAAACAAAACTAAATCGCCCACCGCCACCGGATTCGTCGATTCAATACCTTGCAAACGAAAAGTTCCTCGCACAGTACAATTCACAATAACTCCATCAGCGTCCGCCACGAAATACCAACTGCCTGTCGATTTCACTACCCTACCTTGAAATATCCCCAATTTTATTTTTTTTCGCGCTTTCGCGTCTTCGCAGTCAATTAACTTTTTCTTCTGTCGCCACAAATGTACAATTACCAAACTTATTCAACAGAAAAAGATTAAATTTGCAGAATAAGTTACTCCGATTTATATGTCGATCAGCGTATCTAAACTCACAAAACGTTACGGAAAACAACTCGCGCTCGACGAGGTTACTTTTTCCATTCCTTCACAGCAGGTAGTTGGATTTCTCGGTCCAAACGGTGCCGGAAAATCTACGCTGATGAAAATTATCACCGGCTATCTTCCTCAAACTTCAGGTGAGGCGCAAGTCTGCGGTTTCGACGTAATTGATCAGGCACTCGAAGTAAAAAAATGCATTGGATATCTTCCGGAAAATAATCCCTTATATCTCGAGATGTATATTAGAGAGTACCTTGCTTTTATCGCGGGACTTCACCATATCAAAAATAAAGTGATGAGGGTGAAAGAAATGATCGATCTCACCGGACTGGGTCCCGAACAGCACAAAAAAATCGGACAATTATCAAAAGGCTATCGGCAACGTGTGGGGCTCGCGCAGGCACTCATTCACGATCCGAAAGTATTGATTCTTGACGAACCTACATCCGGTCTTGACCCAATTCAGCTGGTCGAAATTCGTGCGTTGATAAAAAATATCGGTACCGAAAAAACAGTAATTCTTTCAACACATATTATGCAGGAGGTATCGGCTGTGTGTCAACGTGTAATTATAATCCACAAAGGAAAAATCAAAGCCGACGACCTCACCGAAAATTTGGGTAAACATCTGAAAGCTAGAGATATTCTTTTTGTTGAATTTGATAAAGCAGCCGATGAGATGAAAATGAAGGAAATAGCAGGTGTCTTACATATAGAAAAAGTTTCTCCGGTTCAGTTTCGGATTGACTGCGAAAGCAATGTCGATATTCGAAAAGAATTGTTCAATTACGCTGTATTCAATGGTTTAACCGTTCACACCCTTAAAAAAGAAGAACAGGGTCTCGAAGATATTTTTCAGGAAATAACAAAGCTTTGAGATTTATTGCTTTGTTTTCCGCTCAAAAAATAAGACCTTTGCACCCTCAAACAAAAAAGGATTAAACCTTCAACGATCGAGACGTTGAATTCAACATCTCTACCTAACCTCTAACCCCTAATCCCTAACCCCTAAAAGAATGTCCTATCTCTTCACATCAGAATCAGTTTCAGAAGGTCACCCCGACAAAGTTGCAGATCAGATTTCTGATGCTATTCTCGACGAATTTCTCCGTTATGACCCAACTGCTAAAGTAGCTTGCGAAACCTTTGTTACCACAGGTCTTGTAGTTATCGGCGGTGAAATAAAAACAACCCAACTCGCGAAATCGAAAGTCGATGTTCAACAGGTTGCCCGTGAAGTAATTCGTCGCATCGGTTATACCAAGTCGGAATATATGTTTGAAGCCGATTCTTGCGGAGTGATCACCACTTTGCATGAACAATCTGCTGATATCAACCGCGGTGTTGAACGCTCTAAAGAAGAGGAACAAGGTGCCGGCGATCAGGGAATGATGTTCGGTTATGCTTCAAAAGAAACTGACAATTATATGCCACTCGCACTCGATCTGGCTCATAAACTTCTGATCGAACTTGCTGCAATTCGTCGCGAAGGAAAACAGATGAAATATCTTCGCCCCGATGCAAAATCGCAGGTCACTATTGAATACAGCGATGCCGGAAAACCTTTACGTGTCGATGCGATTGTCATTTCAACACAACACGATCCGCCAACAGAAAGTGCAAAAGGAAATGGTGTAGCTGCTGACAAAAAAATGTTGGAACAGATCAAAGCTGATGTCATTAATATTTTAATCCCCCGCGTGAAAAAAACTTTATCAGCCAGAATCCGCAGTCTCTTCGGTGCTGATATTAAATATTTTGTGAACCCGACAGGCAAATTTGTAATCGGTGGTCCACATGGTGATACCGGCTTAACGGGAAGAAAAATTATTGTCGATACTTACGGTGGTAAAGGTGCTCACGGTGGTGGTGCTTTCTCCGGAAAAGATTCTTCTAAGGTAGATCGTTCGGCTGCTTACGCAACCCGTCACATTGCCAAAAACCTTGTCGCAGCAGGCGTTGCAGACGAAGTGTTGGTTCAGGTTGCATATGCAATCGGCATGGCTCAACCCGTCGGACTCTATGTCAATACCTACGGAACAGGGAAAGCTTTGAATGCTGCCGGTAAGAAAATGTCGGATGGTGAAATTTCTGCCAATCTCACGAAAGTCTTTGATCTCCGTCCAAGCGTTATCGTAAAAAGATATGGACTTCGTAACCCGATTTTCTCGCCAACTGCAGCTTACGGCCACATGGGTCGCGAGCCGCAAATGCTTACTATCGACGGCAAGAAATACGAAACTTTTACCTGGGAAAAACTCGATTGCGTGAAAGAACTGCAGAAGCTCTATCGGATTTCGAGCAAAGAAGCGGTTTTGGCCTAATCCAAAATCCAAACGTTTATCTTAAATTTGCCCCTTCCATCTAAGATTATGGGCAAGATAAAAGTTACACCCGAAACCTGGCTTCATTGGTACGAGAGCATGTTGCTCATGCGTCGCTTTGAAGAACGGTCGGGGATGCTTTACAGTCAACAAAAAATCCGCGGATTTTGTCATCTCTACATCGGTCAGGAAGCCGTTGTGGCCGGTGCCATGTCGGTTCTTCGACCTGAAGATGCAATGATTACGGCGTATCGTGATCATGCACATGCCATCGCGAAAGGAATTCCTTCGCGTGAAGTGATGGCGGAACTTTTTGCAAAAGCAACCGGGTGCTCGAAAGGTAAAGGCGGATCGATGCACATGTTTTCGGCAAAGCACAGGTTTTTTGGCGGTCACGGAATTGTTGGCGGTCAAATTCCTCTCGGTGCCGGTATCGCCTTTGCGGAAAAATATCGTGGTTCCGATCTCGTCTGTGTTTGTTATATGGGTGATGGTGCAGTTCGGCAAGGGGCTTTTCACGAAGCACTCAATATGGCAATGTATTGGAAATTACCGGTCATTTTTGTTTGCGAGAATAATAATTACGCGATGGGAACTTCAGTCGCAAGAACCTCGAATGTCACCGAAATATATAAGATGGGAGCCGCTTTCGATATGCCTTCAATGCCCGTTGATGGAATGGATGTGCTCGCTGTTCATATTGTGATGGAAGAAGCAGTTGAACGTGCACGGAGTGGGGGAGGACCGACATTTATCGAAGCCCGTACATATAGATATAAAGGTCACTCGATGTCTGATCCTGCGAAGTATCGTACAAAGGAAGAAGTTGAGCATTATAAAGACCGTGATCCCGTCGATCATGTTCTTCACTATATATATACTGAAAAATATGCAACGGAAAATGAAATTGCGTTAATCAACGATCGTGTAAAAGATATTGTGGATGACGCGGTAAAATTCGCGGAAGAATCACCTTATTCCGATCCGTCGGAATTATATAAAGATGTATATATGCAGAATGATTATCCATATATAATTGATAATTAACAATTAACAATTACGCGAAGCGTGTTTAAAATATCAAATAAGATCATGATATATTCCCCTCTCGAGAGGGGCAGGGGTGTGTTTTGCAGGATGGTAATTAAAAGCAATTTTCTCCTAATTTCTAATTCATAATTAACCCAAGGATGGCTGAAATAATTCGAATGCCCAAGATGAGCGATACAATGACCGAAGGAGTCATCGCGAAATGGCATAAAAAAGTGGGCGATAAAATTAAATCCGGCGAGCTCATTGCCGATATCGAAACCGATAAAACCACAATGGAATTCGAATCTTTTCAGGAAGGAACATTATTATATATTGGGGTGAAAGAAGGTACCGCTGTTCCCGTCGATGGCGTAATCGCAGTAATGGGAAAAGAGGGTGAAGATTATTCCGCATTATTAAAAGAAGCAGAAATAATTCCTATAAAAGAAATTAAAAAATCAATTGAACTTCCCTCCTCAGAACCTAAGAATTTTCCCGCGTCTAAAACAAACCCTTCAACTCTTCAACCTTTCAACCCTTCAACAAAAAGCAATATTGACATAAATAGTGAAAGAATAAAAGTTTCCCCTCTCGCAAGAAAACTCGCAGGCGATCGTGGAATCGATTTAAATAAAGTTCAGGGTTCGGGCGATCATGGAAGAATTGTAAAACAGGATATCGAATGGTTTAAATCTGCACTCGCTTCTAAAATCGGTGCGACAGAAAAAGTCGTGAGCATGGAAGAAGGTTTTGATGATGTGCCTGTTTCACAAATGCGAAAAACAATTGCACGACGTTTATCAGAAAGTAAATTTTCAGCTCCACATTTTTATCTCACGATGGAAATGGATATGTTGCCTCTCAATGCAGCACGTGAAGCCATAAATGAAATAGCAGATATTAAAATATCATATAACGATTTAATTATTAAGGCATGTGCTTCTGCCTTGCGTCGTCATCCGAATGTCAATGCTTCCTGGTTGGATGAAGAAATACGATATTATCATCATATACATATAGGTGTAGCTGTTGCGGTTGAAGAAGGATTATTGGTACCGGTGGTCCGTTTCGCCGATCAGAAAACACTTTCGCAAATTGGAAAAGAAGTAAAAGATTTTTCACTGAAAGCAAAGGATAAAAAATTACAACCAGCCGATTGGGAAGGAAATACGTTCACCATTTCGAATTTAGGAATGTTTGGTATTGATGAATTTACTGCAATTATTAACACGCCTGATGCCTGCATTTTAGCCGTTGGAGCAATAAAAGATGTTCCTGTAATTTCGAGCGGACAAATCGTTCCGGGCAAACAAATGAAAGTAACACTATCATGCGATCACCGCGTAGTTGATGGTGCCAAAGGAGCTGCCTTCCTCCAAACCCTGAAATATCTCATCGAAAATCCGGTCATTTTATTGGGACAAGATTCTATATAATAATTATTGCAACGCTCCGTTATTTGCGACGAATGGTGAAATTAATTTATCCCGCAAAGGCGCAAAGGCGCGAAGAAATATTTTCAAAGGGTTTTTCTGTGAGGAACTCTGCATTTAATTTAGTTTCGCTGTGGTTATTTTTATTTTCACTCGGAATTTCTATCGCTTCTGCACAGACAATAGATAGTGTCTCTAGCAAAGTCGTCCCACCTGTATGGTTATCGATACCTCTAAGCCGGAAGCGAAAATAATTTTCTGTCCC
>JAHEYM010000003.1:7979-35396 GCA_023251595.1 Bacteroidota bacterium | reverse complement strand
GGTGGCGAAGATGCACTCATGGCATTTTTGTCTAAAAATATTGATTACCCTATGGCCGCCCTCGAATCAAGAATTAGCGGAACTGTACTGGTCCAATTTGAAGTGCGGGCAGATGGAAAAATCGAAAATATAAAAATAGTAAAAGGAATCGGTAGTGGCTGTGACGAGGAAGTGATTCGAGTGGTTCGTTTGATGCCTAAGTGGAATCCTGGGAAAATTGGGGGGATGAAAGTTGCAGTTGTTTATAACCTCCCGGTAAAGTTTCGGTTTAACGAAGAACCACCTGTTAAAAAAGATAAAATTAAAAAGTAATTTAATATATAGGGCTTGAGTTCAACTTGTTGCTCACCCAACTTTACCCCATCATTTATGATGGGGTTGACAAATGCCCCACCGACTCCGGGCTTTAGCCCAGAAACAAGAAGTCGTAAAATCATTTGATTACTGAAAAGAAAACTTTAATGATGAAAATTAATGCAATTCTTTTTACCACTTTTCTGTTAATTTCTTTTTCTATTTCTTGTACTCAAAAAAAAGCAAAGGAAATTAATTCTGACCCCAGCGATAAAGCAGTTTCAAAAAAGTCTGATTCCATTCTCGTCTGTCCTTATCAATGTTTTCCGAGTCCTTCTTTTCCTAGGGGAGAAGACTCACTACTTATTTTTCTTAGAGAGAATACTCGGTACCCGGAAGAATCACGTAAAAATGGAATTCAAGGTACAGTCTGGATTAACTTCCTAGTCAATCTTGATGGAAAGATTAGTGATGTAAAAGTTATGAGAGGAATCGGGAGTGAACTAGATGAAGAGGCTATTCGTGTTGTGAAATTAATGCCAAATTGGATACCCGCTAAACAGCAAGGAAAACCTATTCCAACTTACTATAACCTGCCAATTAAATTTAAATTAGTTGATTCTCAATAAAGGAGTAAAGTCTTCTATTTGAAATTATTCTAACTTTGCGCCCTTGTGTCTTTGCAGCCAAATTAAAAAACCCAATATAAAATGAAAACTATCCTCACATTCTTATTCCTCTTCGCAGGAATTTCATTCACATCTGCACAAACCAAAGATGCCCCAATGGGCGGTAATGATTCTCCGGTATCTGCCACTACAAAACCTGCAACCCTTGGTGGTGAAGCGGTTGTACAGTTTGCAGAAGTAATGCCCGAGTTTCCCGGAGGCCCGGAAGCTTTGATGTCATTCCTTCACAAAAATCTCAAATATCCCGAAATGGCAAGAGAAAATGGCGTTACCGGATCTGTCTATGCATCCTTTATCGTAAGCAAAGAAGGAAAGATTTCCGACATTAAAATTGTTAAAGGATTAGGAGCAGGTTGTAATGAGGAAGTGTTACGGGTACTTAAATTTATGCCTGATTGGAAACCGGGGATGATGGCTGGAAAACCCGTTGCTGTCCAATTTAATCTACCCGTAAAATTTAAACTGGCCGATGACGAACCCGTAAAAAAAGAAGAAATTAAAAAGTGAGGAAATTCAGACGGGTGATAATTAAGATTGTATTAATCCTTTTTCTCGCATATATAGTAATTTGTGCCGCAATATATTTCCTGCAGGAGAAACTGGTCTTTCACCCGGAGAAATTATCATCCGATTTTGTATATAAATTTGATATTCCGTTTGAAGAAAAAAACTTTCAAATGCAGGATGGAGCCACGATTAATGCATTGTGGTTTCATAAGCCTGATCCAAAAGGGCTGATTTTTTATTGCCACGGTAATGCCGGCTCGCTCTCTTCTTGGGGAAACGAAGCAGGTAAATTTATCGAGAGAGGATACGAACTTTTTATTTTCGATTATCGGGGTTACGGAAAAAGTACCGGTTCGAATAGTCAGGAAATTTTATTTACAGATGCACAGACTCTGTATAATGAATGTAAGACTCATATAAGTGAAGATAAAATAATTATATATGGAAGATCTTTGGGTTCAGGTATTGCAGCGCATCTCGCATCACAAAATCATGCATGCCAACTAATCCTCGATTCTCCATATTATAGTTTGATCGATCTGAAAAACCATAATTATCCTTTCATTCCAAGCTTCCTCATGAAATACCATATACGAACAGATGAATATCTAGCAAATGTGAAATGTCCGGTTACCGTTTTCCATGGTACAAAGGATGCTGTGATATATTATGGTTCAAGTCTCAAACTTCAAAAACTTTTTAAGAGTGGTGACACGCTCGTAACCATTCCCTCTGGTACGCATAGTGATCTGGCGAACTTCACTCCTTATAAGGATATGCTTGATAAGATTTTAGTGAAATAGCTTGATAAAATCCAAGAAACCCTTTTATTTTTGTTTTGTCGGTTTAGAAATAATCCACTACTTTTGGTCATCTTAAATCCCCCAAATTAATTTATATGAAAAATATATTTTATATACTTCTGTTCCTGTTTAGCGGATTAATACAAACGCGCAAAATTCTCAATTATGGGGAATGACTACCACCGGAGGCTCGCACGGCTTCGGTACTATTTTCAGAATGAACCACGATGGAACCGGGTTTCAGGTTGTATATGCATTCGACTCAACAAATGGTGCAGGACCGCGGGGCACTTTAATTAAAACGCATAATGGGAGACTCTTCGGAATGACTCAACGCGGTGGGAGTAATAATTCAGGGGTTATTTTTACGGTCGATCCGGTCACAGGAATCTATACGAAATTAGTCGATTTTAATGGAACAAACGGTTCTTCCCCTTTTGGCGATTTGGTTGAAACCGCATCAGGAATGTTATATGGAATAACTGCCTATGGAGGCACTTTCAATGGTGGTGTTATTTTCAGTTATGATCTCAATGCAAATATATATACAAAATTATATGAGCTCTTGGGAAATGATACGGGTGGCGATTGTGAAGGCGGTCTGATTCTCGCTGCGAATGGGAAATTATATGGAACAAGTATCGACGGAAATTTAGCCAACGGAAATATATTCAGTTTTGATATCGCCACGAATACGTACGCGAGTGCGCATAATCTTGGTGGTGTAGCAGGAACAAGCCCATTCGGTACACCCATCCAGGCCCCCGATGGTAAAATATACGGTATGACAGATGCAGGTGGTTTGAATAGTGTCGGTGCAATATATTGTTATAATTTATCAACCGGCCTTGTTAGTTCGCCTTATGCTTTCGACAACACACATGGTTCTCACGGAGTTTCAAATTTAACATTTGCTTCAAATGGGAAATTATATGGAATGACTTTTCAAGGCGGATTAAATAATTATGGTGTTATTTTCAGTCTCGATACCAGCTCCACAAATTATAATGTTGTCCATGATTTCACCTGGGGAACCGCAGATGGCGCCGATCCTTTGTCAGGATTAATTCAAAGCAGCAACGGATTATTATATGGTATGGCAGCAAGAGGTGGAACCTCACCAGCAAACGGTTTGGTGTTTTCATTCAATACTGTCTCGAACTTATTCACTGATCTTCATAATCTGGATGGAACCAACGATGGCTCCGCCCCAACCGGAAATTTATTGGAGGTTTCATGCTCATCTTATTTTACAATTTCACCCGACACCACGCAACTGCATTATTATAATGCGATGAACTTGGCTTCCGGAGCACCACCCTTACAATATCTTTGGTCTTGGGGCGATGGAAATACGGACACCGTCGCTTATCCGAGTCACGCTTATACAGCTTCAGGATTTTATAATATTTGTCTCACCATCACAGATGCTACAGGTTGTGCAAGTACATTTTGCGACTCAGCGAATCTGCTCAGAGTTTCTGGTTCGATGATTTATGTAAATGTGGTTCATTGGACTGCCGGAATAGATCCCTTTTCAATAAATAATAATTCACCGGAACCAAAGATATTTCCGAATCCGAACGATGGAAATTTCAGGATATCATTTGATTTTCCAATAAAAAATTCTTCTGATAATTATATATTTGAAATATATGATATTTCCGGAAGATTAATTAGTACTCGTTCGGTTGTATTTTCTACAGGTGAAATCAATCTATCTCTTAACAATATTACAAACGGCATATATTTCTGGAAACTGAAGGACGTTAAAGGTAGATCATTTGTCGGGAAAATGGTACTGCATAGTAAGTAAGCGATTTAAATTGCAGGCGTGGATTAAACCCTCTGACTGTAACCTCCTCTTCTATATACCGTTAGACGAATAATGGTATCGAATGAACTTTTCGATCTCAATTTTGGACGGTGGCAAAGCATTCTCCTTGCGCTGATTCCTGCAGTGATAAACCTTGGAATTTTTATCTACGTAGTCATCCGGTTGAAAAAGGATGTGATGGTTTATTCTTTTGCAATCTTCTTGTTATCTCTCACTATTTGGCAATTCTCCGATGCATTGTCACGCATGAGTGTTACAACTGAAACTGCGACCTTGTGGAATAAATTATTAGCGCCCGGTGCCTTGTTGATAGGACCTGTGGGATTGCACTTTACAATGTGTTACTCGAGGAGAGAAAAACTTCTGAATTCATTTCTTCTTTTATTCATATTATATTTTCCCGTCCTTCTTTTTGAAAATTTTATCGCGGCAGGGCTGATCGACTATCAACTCGAATATTCTGAGTTTTGGGGTTGGATTCCCAAGCCTTCTAATGCCCCTCTGACCATTATAGAAGGGGCATGGATTTCAGTCCTCGCGATGATTATGCTCGGATTCTTGTTTTATCACGCCTTTGAAGTCTGGAATAACAGGGAAAAGAGAATGCAGACACTTTTGATGGCTTTCGGATTCGCCACTCCTGTTATTCAGGGAATTTTTACTCAGGTAATTCTGCCTAGTTATTTTCAGATGAAACCGATTCCTGTCGCCTCGTCGTTCATGACGTTTTTCTCCATAGCTGCTATCATTTCATTGGTAAGATATAAATTTTTACGAACCTCTTTACAGATCGCATCTAAAGTCGTTCTGGAAACAATCACAGATATTTTAATGATTATTTCACCTCGTGGAGAATTGAAATATATTAATTCTATCGGATCTGAGGTGTTGGGAATTAAAAGCGTGAATGTGGAACAATATTCTTTGGGCTCATCATTTTATTATAATCATGATGAATTTGATAAATTCTTGTTGAACATCCGGAACCGTCTTCAGAAAGGCAACTTTACAGAGGGTGAGACGGTTTATCTAAAAAAGCCGGATCAGTCAATGCTTCCCGTACTGATCTCCGGATCAAGAATTCCCGGAGTGGGGGATTCAGACGAAATACTATTGATCGCTAGGGATATTACTGAACGGCAAAAATCTGAAGAAGATTTAAGAAGGCAAACTCTGCAGTATGAAAGTTTATTACGGGCTCAGAGTGAGATGGGTGAGGGGATTGCCATTACGGAAGGACAAAAATTTATTTACGTGAATGATGCATTGTGTAAAATATATGGTTATTCTCAAAATGAATTATATGAAATGAATTCTTTTTTTGATATGGTTGTCGAAGATCAGAGAGACATTCTTTCTTCGAAACTTCGAAGAAGATTCGAGGCAAATATTAATTCGGCCGATCATGGTGAAACAGCGATAAAAAATAAAAGTGGAACAGTAGTCGATATCGCTTATTCATTGAAGGCATTTGATATCGGGGAGAAAAAACAAATTTTTTCCATTATCCGTGATATTACCGAGATAAAAGCAACTCAGGTTTACAGTCAACTTGCTTTAGCTGCTACTCAATCGAATAATTCTGTAATTATCTGGAATAAGTTCGGATTAATCGAATGGGTGAACGAAGGGTTTACAAAACTTTCCGGTTATCAACCTGACGAGGTTTTGAATTCTGATGGCGAGATTCTGCTGGGTCACGATCCCGTAGAGATTGATAAGCAGCGAATATATCTCAATAGCGTTTTGAGAGAGAAAAAGGCAGTTACTTATGAAATAAAGAAATCTTCGAAATTGGGAAAGAATCTCTGGGTAATTAGGACAATGTCTCCAATCATTGATAGTAAAGGAAATATCGCGAGAATAATCGTGATTGAATCTGATGTTACGACCCGTAAAAAAATGGAGGAGGAATTATTAAATGCGAACATGGTTGCTGAACAATCTGCTCTTCAAACCCAAAAAACCCTGCTCGATCTGATTGAAGCTAAAAGTGAGGTGGAAAGAATGATGAAAGTGAAAGAGCAGTTTCTTGCAAATATGAGTCATGAAATCAGGACCCCGATGAACGCAATTATCGGGTTCACCGGTTTTATGAATAAAACCTCTTTAACCTCCGAACAAAAGCAATATCTTGAAGTAATTAAGACATCCGGCGAAAATCTGATGGTCATAATTAATGACATACTCGATTTTTCCAAAATTCAATCGGGGAAAATTATTTTTGAACAAATTGAATTGCAGCTTCCACAAATAATGTCCGCGGTTAACGAGCTTCTCCTGCCGAAAGCAATAGAGAAAAATATAAAATTATCTTATTCTATAGACCCTTTAATTCCTGAATATCTGATCGGTGATCCAACGCGATTGACTCAGATTTTAATAAATCTGATCGGCAATTCTGTTAAATTTACTGAGAAGGGTGAAGTGAAAACGAATGTTGAATTTCTGGGATGTGATGATCAAAATGTCGAATTGCAATTTACGGTTTCTGACACAGGGGTTGGTATTCCCCGGGAAAAGTTAGACTTTATTTTTGAGGGGTTTTCGCAGGCGAGCAGTAGTACGACGCGACAATTTGGGGGAACGGGATTAGGTCTGGCTATTGTAAAACAGTTGATCGAACTTCAGGATGGTGAAATTAAAGTAAAAAGCAAACAAGGTATAGGTTCTGAGTTTTCTTTCAAAATAAAATTCATGAATCGTAATATAATTTCACCGAAATCTGATCCTGACGAATTAGTCTCTTTTGAACAAATGGGACCATTAGATAATCTTCGGGTCCTGCTTGTCGAAGATAATAAATTCAATCAAATGCTTGCGAGTAAAATTCTATCGGATTGGAACTGCGTTGTTGAAGTTGCGGATAACGGTCGAATCGCACTCGAAATATTAGAAAACAGTGATTTTGATATTATTCTTATGGATATTCAGATGCCTGAAATGGATGGATATGAAGCGACCCGTTGTATCCGAAATAATTTTAAATCTCCCAAAAACCACATACCGATTATCGCGCTGACGGCACACGCTATCTCAGGAGAAACAGATCGCTGTCATAATGCTGGGATGAACGATTATATCTCCAAACCTTTTAATGAAAAATTATTATATTCTAAAATCTATTCCGCAGTTTTCGATAAAAAGAATTGAATTGTTTTTAAAAATCTTGGCCAGTTCAGTATGTATATATATACTCCTCTCTGTATGTTTCTTTTTCCCCCTTAACCCCATATCTGATACTGTCCAGCAATCCGTCAGATCTATAAGAAATAATAGTGATGTCCTCATCAGGACCTAGCAATGTAATTAACTTAATGAGCCGGCCATTTTTATTGTACTCATACCGCGTAGTCTTGACCGTGTCCGGATAGTGGTGATCATTGTCTGTGTGTTTCAAAAATATTATTCTGCCCTGTTCATCATAAGTCGCTTCATCTATATAAAAAGGTATTTGATGACTGTACTCAATTTTTATTAACCTTCCGGCACCATCATATTTGTATTTCATTTTTTTGTGTGAAGATCTGACCTCGTCGTAAACATCGATATCTGATATTCTGCCGCCGAGTATGTGATAGGTAAATGTTTCATCTGTAATTAAACGCTCCCCTTGATCAAAACGCTCACATTTTGTCAATGTATCTTCATGGTAAGTGTAATTTTCTTTATCAGAATATTTATCACTATCAATTTTATAAAACTTCAAGAAAGAAATTTTGTTTCCACCTTTATATATATGCCTCTCCCACATCCCTAATGCCTGACCTTGATTGTGAGCTATTTTTATTTCAAACGGATTTCCATGTACGTCGAATGTCGAGATCGACAATCCATAACCGTACATTGCATTTACATCTTCCCGAGTCTCTGTCACGGTGTCTTTCGTGAATGTATGCGTAATTTTGCACCAATCAGATTCGGTGTAGTACAAGCTCGAGGGATGGGGAACATTGATAGAGAGTTCTTTGACACCTATTTTCATACAAGTACTGTCATTAGTAGTTTTAACCCGTTGCAGCGCGTCTGGGAAAACAGGACAATTAGGATACGGTTGAGCAAATGAATATGCAGTGAGTGTAACCAACACGCCAGTCAATAGATAGAAGCAAATTTTCATAGCTGTCAAAAATCAGGAAACAGGCAAAATTAGGTAGAATCAACCGGTATTGCGTAGTTAAACACCCTCAATCTCAGCTTTGATCACAAATTTGGGCTTTGCAAACAAAAAGTTACTACTTTTGCAGTCCCGAATTCGCTGGGATGAAGTTTAGTTCTTAAAAAATATGGGAGTTTAGCTCAGCTGGTTCAGAGCATCTGCCTTACAAGCAGAGGGTCGGGGGTTCGAACCCCTCAACTCCCACACTGATAATCAAGCACTTACGATGAAAATGGTAGGTGCTTTTTTATTACTATACAAACAGCTGAACATACAAATGCAGAATTTATTTACAGCTCAAACACCTTTTCCGTACTAAACAGGTAATGCTCATTCGATTCTATATATCCCAACTGGTTTGTTACCAATCGGGTTTTACCGATTGAGAAATCAGGCGTATTGGAATGGTGATGTCCGTAAATCCAGTAGTCGGGACCAGAAGATTCTATGAAATCGAACAACTCTATGGCGAATGCTTCATTCAAAAGATCACCTTTAAACTTTTCCGGATAATACAAAAAAGTCGGGGCGTGATGGGTCACGACAACTGTCTTATTCGTGGTTTTTGATTCGAGTTCTCGCTTCAAGAACGACATGCTTTCATCATGAAACTGGTTGAACTGATCCGAGGAAAACCGGAAACCATTGTATTTAATTAAATGGAAGTCACCCATCCTTCTTTCGATCTGCCATTCGTTTTCAGGAGATATTTTAGACCATAGAGTTGAAAAAATAAAATTAATATCTGTGTGTTTCATGGCAATGTTATTCACCAGGAAAATATTTTCCCGTATCTTCTCATTCAGCGTTCCACATTTTGTTGCAGCATCTCACCTCCCGGCTTTATCGGAAATTGTTTCAGGAAATTTTTGTTTTCCTTGAATTCCATGTGCAGATCAGAGCAATATTGAATTTTCATTAATTTCTATTTCTTGCAATACTTCGTAATCATTTCAGCGGTTCTTACATTCTTCCTTTCCTCTGCATTCTTCATATCCTTACATCCAATTTCAGTTTGATCAGCATTGTTCGGCAGTATGGTCTAGACTTGAAGAATATATTATTAAACCAAAAATTAAAAATATAGTGTATTTCATTTTATCTGTTTATTAAAATACGTCTCGTATGATTCACAGACTCAAAAGTACGAAAAATGGTCCAAATATTTACTCCATTCTCTTTTCTCCTCCCCATTTGGGAAGTCGCGTAGGGTAGGGAAGCGTCGGGGATAGGGTCAAAGATTTCCGGATTTAAGGAAACTGATCTGGAACGTTTTCTAGCGCTTCCCCTACCACAAAAATACTTCCCGTCACTAAAACCATATCACCTTTTTGTGATTCCATTCTTGCTGCAAGAAGTGCTTTTTCTACAGATGGATAACTCAAACCTTTCAACCCAACTTCATTTCCTTTCGACTTCAATTCCTTCGCCTTCATCGATCTCAGTATGTCTGCGTTGCAAAAATAATATATTGCCTCTTTCGGAAGAAGTTCCAATATTGGTAAAATGTCTTTATCCGATACTGTTCCAAAAACAATTCTAAGTTGCCGGAACTTCATCATCGAAACCTGTTTCAGAAGTTGTGTTATCCCATGCTCATTATGTGCTGCATCACATATTGTTGTCGGACATGTTCCGATTTTTTCCCAACGTCCTCTCAGCCCTGTAAGCTTCACTACATCACGGAATCCGTCTTGTATTGCACTTTCAGGAATATTTAATTCGAGTTTTTTTAATTCAGAAATTGTTGTCAAAACCGTTCTGACATTTGATATTTGATACGATCCTGACAAACCCGATTCAATGTTTTCAATTGATTCTACGCCTGCAATTAATGCATTAAATTTTAATATATAATTTGAATTGTCGGCATAATTTATTTGACTCAAACTTACACTTTCTTCCGCCCAAATAATTTTTGCGTTTTTCTCTTTCGCCTTTTCAATAAAAACTTTGGTGGAATTAATATTTTTTTCACCAATTATTACGGGCGTATTTTGCTTGATAATTCCCGCTTTTTCGAAAGCAATTTGTTCAAGCGTATTTCCCAATAATGAAATATGATCAAATCCTATATTCGTAATAATTGATAACACAGGGGAGACAACATTTGTAGAGTCAAGTCTTCCTCCTAATCCGGTTTCGATAATGGCGATATCTGTTTTGTTTTGTTTGAAGTGGTGAAATGCAAGACCGGCTGTCATCTCAAAAAATGAAAGTCCGACAACCATGAAACGATCATGGTATTCGGTTACAAAATCAATAACTTCGTTCTCGGAAATCATATTCCCGTCAATTCTGATTCGTTCTCTGAAGTCTTTCAGATGGGGAGAAGTGAAAAGCCCTGTTTTATATCCGGCTTGTTGCAAAATTGCTGCAAGAAAATGCGAGGTTGAGCCCTTTCCATTTGTGCCTGCGATATGAATACACTTCAAACCAATGTGCGGGTCTCCGAGTATTGAACAAAGTTTAATTGTATTTCCAAGATCCGGTTTATATGCCGCAGGACCTGATCTCTGAAACATCGGCAATCGACCGAATAAAAATTCCAGCGTTTCGGCGTAGGTCATCTTTGAGCCTGTCGAAATGCCGTCACTGGGGTGTGAAAGTATATCTGATTTTACCGGTTTGTTTTTCAGGAGCACCGGGATCAGCTTCCCATGTCACCTTCAAAGCAGCCTCTTCTGCCTTCTGAATGAACTCAGGATTCGTACAAAGCGTTCCAAAACCCGCCTTCGATTTCACTACTTTTCCGTTTCTGTCCACCCAAATATCCACAACTACAACGCACATTTCGTTTATGTACTGAACATCGGGGGGAAATTTCTCTTTTACTTTCCTGTTCCCCAAATCGTAATCACCACCTGTTCCACCAGCTCCCGGCACACCGGTGTGAAACGGCGAACGGGGATCTCCATGCGGATCACCCTGATCGCCCGGCTTGCCCGTTGTTCCTTCACCACCGGCTTTTGCCGCACCTCCACCTTTGTACTCAGATCTGGGGTCTGAGGTACGTGCATCCGCTTTACTATTTGACGCTGCAGCGGGAGATTCGCCAGAGGTTCTGGCTGAAGATGTTTTCGTATCGGAAGTTTTATTCGACTTTGAATTGTCCTTAGAATTGCTGTTTCCGGCTTTTGCGGATGTCATTTCCAGAGGTTGAATTTCACCCATACCGTCACTGGACGTTCCGAAGTTGATCACTACTCCAGCCTGCGGATCAGGTGGAGGTATGATTTGTGAGCCCGAGAATTTCCAAAAAAGAAAAAGTAATAAAAGTAAGAGATGGAAAGCAATGGTTCCTGCTATTCCGTAATTCTTATAGGGTGCTTGGACGGACGTAGTATTCATCTTGCCAAATTACATTATTTGTACTCAGACTTAATTTTATGTAGGAGGAATTTCAAACATACGAGTGTTCATTAGAAAATATTGCTCACACCCTCCCAAAATTTCCTCCCACATTTGGGGGAGGACAGGAGGGGGTGGGGAGGGCAGGGGTGGGGTTCAACTTATATCCGTGCAAGCGGAACCGCCAGTCTGCATTCGTTTTTATGAAGGATATCGATAATGATGAAATTAATTTCTTCTTTGACCTTCACATAGAGATTCCAATCACCAACCTGAACAAGGTACATGATCGTCAACGTGAAGGTCCCGAAACCAAAATCAAAAAAATTAACATGGATACTTTCTTTCTGAACTTCCGGCTTCCGGGCGACAATTGCAGTGATTTCAGCAACGACGCTTCTCAATCGCTCCGACGAAACTTCACCCGACAACTGAAGATTTAAATTAACGCGAAACAAAGTTCTGTGACTAAGATTCTCAAGTTCGGCATCGACCATTTTTTTATTCGGCATTGTCACAATCGTTTGATCGAATGTACGGATCTGAGTGCTCCGGAACCCTATTTTTTGCACCGTACCAATTGTCAATCCCACTTTCACTACATCGCCCTGAAGAAATGGTTTGTCCAAAAAGATTGCGAAGGAGCCAAGCAAATTTTCTATCGTATCTTTTGCCGCAAGTGCGATTGCTAATCCGCCAAGGCCTAAACCTGCGATCAGCGAAGTGATATCCATTTTGAAAATGTTGCCCAGAATGAAGAAAAAAGAAATAATGCAAACAACAATTTTCAATGCATCGCGGACAAAAGGAACCAGTTGATCATCTGCCTGAGATTCTGTAAATGTTGCACGATGGCTAAATACATTTCCGGCGAAATCAAGAAATCTTAAGACAATCCAAGTCACGGAAACACAAAATGCAAGTTGGAAGGTACGCAGCATGATCAAACGCATTCCGAATCTCTCGACAGGCGCAATATCCCATTGATAAGGGAAATGCAACCGATCGAAAGCAAAGTATAGAGTTGCGAGAATAAAAGTCCAGTTCATCGGCTTTCGCACAAGTACGTACAGCTTCTCGACGCGAACTCCCTTCGCGTATTTTCTGATGAAACCGTATATTAATCTTGAAATAATTCGTGAAAGAAAACGTTTTAGCGTGAGTCCCGCTACGAGGATAGTCAGACATAAAATCCAATCTGTTACCTTATTATCTAGCCAAATCTGTTCTGAAAGGTCGTTCCACATAGTTCGTTTATTAATCTGTAAGTTCAAATGTCGATGTCATAGAGCTTGTAATATTCCGGTCACTGAGCTGGTCGAAGTGGCAAAAATATTAAAGTTTTCAAGGAAGTGATTTTGTTTTTGCATTTGCATTCATCAAAAGAATAATTTTGCACTGGAATAAAAACTTAATTAAGCCTCTCGAATCTTCTAAATCGATTCTGTGATGAAAAAAGAAATCACGATGAGCTCCAAAACCGGCAAGAGTAGTAAGAAGAAAACTTCTGAAAAAAAATCCCGGAAAAAGACAGTTGCAGCTCCAGCTCAGCCGACGAAAGATCTGAAAGTTAAACCTCCGATCGAGGAAGGAGAATTTGATGTGCACATCGAAGAAGACTTTAAAGGGGACATCGAATTTTTTGATCACGATGATGACGAGGACGAAGACTTTTAGATGGTAATGCTTTGACCCAGATAGATTGTGCCTCCCGAAGAGTTACGTCTTGCACCCGTCACAGACTTGTCGCAGTTCACTTTCTCCTCCATTCTTAGTACCCCCAAAAATGCGAATATTAACGCCTCTTTAAATTTTATCAATTTCGTTTCGGGGATTATTATCTCGCACTCTGAATAGTTTCGTATTAATTCAACCAAAAAATTATTAAACGCACCACCACCGGTAACAAGCACTCTTGACTTATATTCTTGCCTTTTTT
This sequence comes from Bacteroidota bacterium, assembly GCA_023251595.1. GTDB lineage: Bacteria > Bacteroidota > Bacteroidia > AKYH767-A > JABDAW01 > JAHEYM01. Next base: position 21,817 of record JAHEYM010000003.1, on the reverse strand, counting down.
GTTTCTGTTTCATTAAAACCCCGGATATCTGGAGTGCAATATGTTCGGTAACCGTTCTAAGCTTATCCTCTGTGTTGATGCGTGACTTTTCTATTAACTTTATAACATGAGTTTCCACCCATTCTCTTCCCAATGATTTAGGAAAAAGGGTTCGATAGAATTTTAGCGAATTAAGCTTTGAGAGAAGTTTTTGATTGAGGTTGCCACATCGGGCGGTTGACCCGTTTCGGTCAAATTCTTTTCCCAGTTGTAATGCCAGAAAATTGAGAAGCAAATTTGTTGGACAAATATCCCCTGCAATTCTATTGTCGCCTCTTTCAAAAGAAATATTTGCAATCCCTCCAAGGTTCAAACAAAAATCATATTCGCTAAAAAGATGCTTATCACCCATAGGCACGAGTGGGGCTCCTTGCCCCCCAAATGCAACATCCAGCGTTCGGAAATCACTGACTACCTGAAGACCACATTCTGCCGCAATCGCAGCACCTTCCCCGATCTGCACCGTGAGTCTTTTTTTTGGTTGATGGAAAACGGTGTGACCATGTGAAGCAATAAGTGAAATATTTTTTCGATCCTTTCCAATGAAAAAATTTACTCTTTCGCCGATAAAATGTCCGTATTGTGTATTGAGCAAAGCGAGGGAGTATCCATCAAGTTGATGGGCATTTCTCAGCAACGCTGTCCATTTCCTGCTATACGGAATGGTCACACATCGCCGAAGCTCGAATTCCCATTTGTCCTTCTTTGGGGTGAAAAAACAATCCGCAATATCAAGCCCATCGAGCGATGTCCCAGACATTATCCCGATCGCCCGAATTGTTTTATTTTTTGGTTGAATTTTGTTTTTCTCCATCTTCATCTCATACTTTCTTGAAGTCCCGAACTTAAGGATTCAAAATGAATTGTTAATGGCAGCAGAAAAATCTATTTTTGCAGGCACTTCAATAAATTTTTTATCCGATGAACTTTGAACTTTCCCCTGAACATCTTATGATAAGGCAAGCTGCGAGAGATTTTGCAGTGAATGAACTTTTACCGGGTGTCATCGAAAGAGATGAACACCAGAAATTTCCACACGAACAGATCAAAATGATGGGAGAGTTGGGTTTTCTTGGTATGATGGTCAGCCCAAAATACGGCGGTGCCGGACTTGATACAATTTCTTATGTATTGGCGATGGAAGAGATCTCCAAGATAGATGCATCTGCCTCAGTGGTCATGTCGGTGAACAATTCTTTGGTTTGCTGGGGTCTTGAAAATTTCGGTAATGAAGAACAAAAACTAAAATATTTGCCTCGTCTTGCAAAAGGTGAAATCATCGGTGCCTTCTGTTTGTCAGAACCGGAAGCCGGTTCAGATGCGACATCTCAAAGAACTACAGCGGTCGACATGGGAGATCATTATCTTCTCAACGGAACAAAAAACTGGATCACCAACGGAAGTTCAGCATCGGTTTATCTAGTGATCGCTCAAACTGACGTGGCAAAGAAACATCGTGGAATTAATGCGCTCATCGTTGAGAAAGGAATGCAGGGATTTACCATCGGCAAAAAAGAAAATAAGCTTGGAATCAGGGGTTCAGATACACATTCACTCATGTTCACGGATGTTAAAGTGCCGAAGATAAACCGAATTGGTGAAGATGGTTTTGGTTTTAAGTTCGCGATGAAAACCCTCGATGGAGGCCGAATCGGAATCGCTTCACAGGCACTCGGTATTGCTTCGGGTGCTTATGAGCTTGCAGTAAAATACTCAAAAGAGAGGAAAGCATTCGGTACAACAATTTCTAATCATCAGGCAATCCAGTTTAAGTTAGCAGATATGGCAACTGAAATCGAAGCAGCCCGTCTTCTTTGTTTAAAAGCAGCATGGTTAAAAGATCAGCACCTTGAGTATGATATCCCTGCTGCAATGGCTAAACTCTTCGCTTCCCGTGTTGCTATGGAAACAACGGTTGAGGCTGTGCAAGTTCATGGGGGTTATGGCTTCGTCAAAGAATACCACGTCGAAAGGCTCATGAGAGATGCCAAAATCACCCAGATTTATGAGGGCACTACTGAGATTCAAAAAATCGTAATTGCGAGGTCCATCCTGAAAAACTAATTTCATTCTCTGTAAAATTTTCAAAAAAAATGGCTGTCAAAATTTTTCGACAGCCATTTTATCAATCAGTTAATCGTCTGACTATTTCCTTTTGACCGTTTTATATTTACTTCCGGCACTTGAAGGTGTTCCGACTCGAATCATCGCACATCTGAATCCTAAATAATCGGTTGACAATTTTTCATCTAAAAATCTTCTGGTTCCTGGCGACATCCAGTATGCCCTGTCTTTCCATGAACCTCCTTTATAAACACGTGCTTTATCATCAATCATTGAAGCGCCACCATAATTATAGGTAACATCTTTAAAAGTTGAATCCACGTCGTTCCCACTACCATCGACGTAATTGATATTGTCCGATTTTCTGTAATTTCTGCGTCCGGCCGCTTCTTCAGTAGTTACTGGTCTGGTAGTGATACGTCCCAAACTATCCTTTTCAGCAATGAGTCCTTCATCGTCACGAACCTGTGTTCCGTAAACATTTCCCCGGAAAGAAGAAAAGTCTGTAACGTCTTCTGAAGTTAAAGGTCTGTAAACATCCATCACCCACTCAGAAACGTTACCACCCATATTATACAAACCATAATCATTCGGAGGATAATTATGTACCGCGGCAGTGATGTCGGCACCATCATTCAGGTTTCCTGCAACACCCATCATATCACCTCTGCCTCTTTTAAAGTTTGCAAGCATCTCACCTTTATATTTTTCTTCACCATTACGCACTATATGACCATTCCATGGATACTGTTTGCGATCGTAAACGCGCTCTAATTGTGTGTTCCCGATCAATGCCAGTGCAGCAAATTCCCATTCAGCTTCCGTTGGGAGTCTGTATTTTGGTAAAAGAATCCCGTCTTCAATACGAACTTTCCTGGTTCCTTTTCCATTTGGATTTAAGTCAGGTAAATCACTTTTTACGAGTCCTTCGTACTGACCGGCAAGATATGCATCAGTATTAAAGTTATCTTCTGCTTTTTGACTTGGGTTTGTTCTGAGAATCCCTTCACGAACAAGAATCTGCTCATTCACGCGATCTGTCCTCCATGCACAAAAATCTGTTGCCTGAAGCCAATTAATTCCGACAACAGGATATTGCTGATAAGCAGGGTGACGCAAATATAGTTCTACATAATTCTCTGTATAGGAAAGGCGATCTCTCCAGACAAGTGTATCCGGTAGTGCACGCTTATACACCTCAGGATACTCATCACCAAAAACACGGTCGAGCCAATAGAGGTACTCAAGATAGTGAACATTGGCTACTTCCGTTTCATCCATATAGAAGGAAGGAACAGTTACACGACGGGGAACGTTATCCCAGTCGATTGTAATGTTCTCTTCAGTCCTACCCATCGCGAAAGTGCCACCTTCAACCAGAACCAAACCCGGACCTGTTTCCTGTTCCTCGTAAGGAACGACTTCAAACCCACCGTTCTTCGGGTCGTTATAATTCCAACCGGTGACGGAGGATTTCTCACGGCTACAAGATGCGCCTATAATAAGGACAGCAGTTAATAGCGGCAGTTGCCAAATTCTTGCGTTTAAGCTCTTCATTTCTGAATACCTAGGTTACGATTTATAGAATTTTGAATGATTGAGTCGACCATAAGAACTAAAAGGAAGGGCATTGTATTGTACGGAACCTTCTTTTTTTCTGATGGCAATCGAATGTTAGACTGAAGGAAAATTCGTGAGACCCGGCTGTTGCATTACTCAACTTAGAAATTGTGATGTCATAACTGTAACCGAATTTGAAGATTCCTTGTTGAATCCCTATGAGTGCGATAGCAGCGTCTTTATATCTGTACCACAATCCACCAACCAACGGACCACGCGAAACATAAATACCTACATCAATCTGCTGGAATTTTTGCTGCATTTGAAACATTATGTTGGGTGAGACATAGGATGTAACTTTTCTGGCATACTCCTCTATTGGTATCATAGCTCCGAAATGTGCTGTCAATTTCATTGGTAGAGGACTATCTTTTAAGGAAATGAAACCTTCATCTGGTTGTGTCAGGTGATTTACGGCGACACCGGCATAAATAACATTACTGTAGCCAAGGATTCCGGCAGAAAGATCAAGGAATGATCTCCGGTCACGGGGTTGAATTTCCTGCGTTTGATAAACGAATCCATACCTCGGGTCAATCATGTCTCCGAAGGTTAGTTTACTCCAGTCAACCCGCTTTTGAGCATAAGTCGCCTGCCCCCCAAAATTAACAGAGAATTCTCTCGAAACATTCATGTGATAAGCATAGATGCCGCTGATGTTCGTGGTCATCAATGTCCCCTCACCAGCCTTATCGCTCAGAACGAGAAGTCCGAGCCCGCCTTGGAGTGAAGGCACTAATTGGTCGTAGGATGCAGCATAGGTTACAAAGGTACCGGATATGGCAGGCCATTGATTTCTGTAATTCATAATGACTCTGGGACACCTTGCAGATCCGGCAAACGCAGGGTTCAAGTACAGCGGGGCTGCATAGAACTGCGTAAATTCCGCATCTTGTGCAAACACTGAAAGTCCGGCAATACACATCAAAATGACTGTAGTACACCGCTTTAGCATATTGGTTTTTGTTTAAGGAAGGACAAATTTACGGAAATCCTTTCTGATTGTTGCAATTTTGTGAAATAAAAGATAATATTTTGCAAAAGACTTCGTTTAGCGTCGGTAGAATAATAGATCAAAAATAACGTCCTTTGCCGAATGTTGTTGCATAATTGAAGTATTTTAACCGTAATTTCTTGTTTTATCTTTGAAACGAACAAAAATGACCCGTTGTTCCAACAGATTAAAAGTAGTAGTCCTGTTTCTCATAAGCAGTACGGCAGTTTATTCCGGTAATGAAAAGACACTATTCCACCGCGATCTAAAGTGGTTGCCTCCGCAATCTGCCAAAATCGATGAGTCGAAGTCTCTCCTCCTTCCCTATTTTGAAGGTGCCTTTTTCAACCTTCAGACATCATCCCTTCCTTATTATGCCGAGAATGTTCTGCTCGGTGCCGGGAAAATGGATGGGAAAGTGAGTATGCTCAATCCCAGGTTTGAACCTTGCACTGATGCCGTCGTGCTCGCCAATAAACGCCAGCTTAAAACTGTCGTTGAGGTCGAATCGTTCTATGAAATAAAGAGTAAAGTCAGTTACCTCAGATATAATATCACTCCTTTCCGGATAAACCCGATCGGCGGTCAGGTTGAACGATTGGTCTCATTTGACCTATCTGTTGAACCTGTTTTATCAGAAAGGTATTCAAATTCCAACGATAGAATTTATCTTCCTAATTCGGTTCTGGCAACGGGAAATTGGTTTAGAGTTGGTGTTACGACAGATGGAATTTACAAAATCACCAAAAAATTACTAAAGGAATTAGGAGCTGATGTAGACAGTCTGAACCTGAATAATCTTAGGGTCTATGGTAACGGCGGAGCAATGCTGCCTTATGCCAATAGTATCCCAAGACCTGACGATCTCCTTGAAAATGCAATCCGTGTCGTCGATAAGAACAACAATGGGTTGATGGACGATGTTGACTACGCTCTTTTTTACGGACAGGGAACTACCCGCTGGAATTACGACACAGTTAAACATAGGTTCAACCATATCCCAAATGACTATTCTGATACATCCTACTATTTCATCACCACCGATCTTGGCCCCGGTAAACGAATTATGGATCGCCTTTCAAGTACTTTTACTCCAAATAAAATTGTAAATACGTTCAATGACTACGTTGCACATGAACTTGACCTTGAAAATATGCTTATCTCAGGCAGGATTTGGTATGGTGAAGTGTTCGATATCCTAAACACATACGATATTTCATTCGTTTTTCCGAATATTGATGCGTCGGTCCCCGTCTCAATAAACACCGATGTGGCAGGCAGGTGGATTTCCTCCACCGGAAATTCCTACTTTTATTTCAAAGTGAATGGAAATTTGATCCTTACTGATGCTGTACCTTATATGACTGGTGCTGATTTCAGCGATTATGCCTATACTGCCGGTGGGGATACTCTTTTCAATGCACCGAGTTCTAATTTCGTCGTGAATGTGACCTACTCCCACCCTGATAATGCAATTGGCTGGCTAAATTATATGGAGTTGAATGCAAGGAGAAATCTTACCATGTCAGGAAATTCAATGCTTTTTCGTGATGTGAATTCCGTTGGGTTAGGAAATGTGAGTAAGTTTAATCTTACGGTTCCCGCGAATAGTACGGAAGTATGGGATGTTTCTGATCCAACCAATGTTCTTAATCAGCAAATGGAGGTGAATAGTGGAGTTTCATCTTTCATTCTGAGTACTGACAATCTTCATGAATTTATATCGTTCCAAGCAGCCGGGGCACATGAACCCGCAAAGTTTGGACGTGTTCCCAATCAGAATTTACATTCAGTAGTACAGAGCGATATGGTTATTGTTTGTCCGGCTAAATTTAAAACAGAGGCTGATCGTCTTGCCAAATTTCATCGAGATCATGACAGTCTCTCAGTAGTAGTTGTATCACCCCAAGAGATTTATAATGAATTTTCCTCGGGAAAAGAAGATGTTACAGCAATTCGAAGTTTCGTGAAAATGCTTTACGACCGCAATTCTGATGCAACCAAACTACCACAATCGCTGTTGCTTTTTGGTGATGGCTCTTATGATAACAAGCACAGGATTTCAGAAAATAACAATTTTATTCCTACTTTTCAATCACTAAACTCGCTCAGACCTACAAGTTCGTACGTCTCGGATGACTTTTTCGGTTTGTTAGACGATAGCGAAGGAACTTATGATGATGGTAATGACCACGGTATCCCTGATTTAGGGATCGGTCGCTTTCCTGTCTCAGCTCTTGATCAGGCGCGTGCCATGGTGGATAAAGTAATTCATTATTCTACTGAACCGGGCTTCATTGAAACAGCCCAAAGTTGTCCAAGTAATACTTGCTCCGTTTTTGGTGACTGGCGAAACGAAATATGTTTTGTGGCCGATGACGGAGATGTTGACACCCACATCAGTAACGCAGAATCGCTTGCAGCACAGGTTGGTGCAGCCTACAAATCCTACAATATTGATAAAATATACTTTGATGCATATAAGATGGACGCAACTCCCGGTGGCGACCGCTATCCGGATGTGAGGGATGCTATCAATAAGAGAGTCGAAAAAGGCGCATTAATTATCAACTATACCGGGCACGGTGGTGAAGCAGGTTGGGCTCATGAACGAGTTTTGGAGATTTCGGACATAAACGAGTGGACAAATTATTGCAAACTCACAACATTCTTCACCGCTACCTGCGAGTTCAGTCGTTACGATAATCCACATGTTTTGTCCGCAGGTGAACTTGCTCTTTTAAATCAACACGGCGGTGCCATTATTTTATTGAGCACCGTCCGTTTGGTATACTCAGGACCCAACTTCAACTTGAACCAAAAATTCTACAATCACGTTTTCTCTATGGTAAACGGCAAGAGACCAAATATCGGAACAGTTATGCAAGCCACAAAATTCGATTTGGGATTCGACACCAATGACCGGAATTTCACGCTTCTCGGTGATCCTGCTGTTAAACTTGCATATCCAAAGCTAGACGTCAAAACCACGATGATCAATTCCCATCTGGTAAGTTCAACACCTGATACCATTCGTGCGCTGCAAAAAGTTACTATTCAGGGTTTTGTTGCAGATGGATCCGGGAATAAGATAACCTCTTTTAATGGTGTTGTTTCACCAACTGTATTTGATAAAGCATCTGTCATCACAACCCTTGCAAATAAGAGCCAGAATGTTAGTCCGGCGATGAATTTCAACCTAATGAAGAATGTCGTTTATCATGGCAAAGCGAAGGTGGTAAACGGTGACTTTAGTTTTACTTTCGTCGTACCTAAAGACATTGGGTTCACTTATGGATCAGGGAAGGTAAGCTATTATGCGCAGAATGGGACGATCGATGCCTCCGGCGATGATGATCAGGTGATCGTAGGAGGAATTGACACAACCGCAAAATTGGATGCGAAAGGTCCTGACATTAAACTTTATATGAATGATGAGCATTTCGTCTTTGGTGGGTTGACGGATGCATCACCATCGATCTATGCTGTCGTAAATGATTCAAGCGGTGTGAATACAGTTGGTACCGGAATAGGTCACGATATCACGGCGCAGGTAGACGATGACAAGAATCTATTTTATGTTTTGAACGACTATTATGAGGCGGATCTGGATAATTATCAACGTGGAAAGGTGATTTACAAATTGGGGCCTTTGCCCCCCGGTAGGCATACCCTAACTTTTAAGGTCTGGGACGTGTATAACAATTCGTCGAGTGCTTATTTGGAGTTTACTGTATCCGAATCTGCGGTTTTGACGTTAGACCACGTCATGAATTACCCGAATCCATTCTCTACGCATACCTCTTTCTACTTCGAACATAATCGCTCATGCGTACCTATGCAAGTTCAGATTCAGGTATTTACCGTCTCGGGTAAAATTGTGAAAACCCTCAATACCACAGTGTTCTGTGAAGGTTACCGACCATCCCCGATCGAATGGGACGGATTGGATGATTATAATGATCGATTGGGGATGGGTGTCTATTTCTACAAACTAAAAGTAAGAACCAACGATGGTGCGACAGCAGAAAAGTTTGAAAAATTAGTGATTTTGCGTTAAGCCATCGTTTATAATATGTATATTAGCCTTATCTTTGCAAACCTTAAAAATACAAATGAATAACAAGAATTTCCACATGAAGAACGCCGTGGCAGTATTCTCGATGCTCGCGATGACCGCAGGGGTTTTTGGACAGGTAAATAACACGAGCCAACTTAGTGGTGCGGATGCGCTCAACACTATCACGACTGCGGTCCCATTCCTGATGATCGCACCTGACGCTCGCGGTGGCGGGCTTGCAGAGGTAGGAGCAGCAACTTCTCCCGATGCTAATTCCATACATTGGAATCCCGCGAAACTGGCCTTCGTCGATAAAAAGATGGGCGTTTCTATTTCATATACACCATGGCTGAGGGCTTTGGTTCCTGATATTAATCTGGCATATATTTCAGGATATAAGCAGATTAATAAGAATCAGACGTTTGGGATGTCTCTTCTTTATTTTTCGCTTGGCGACATCACGTTTACCGATATCGTTGGTAATACCACTGGTCAGTTCAAGCCAAATGAATTCGCGATCGATATGGCTTACTCACGAAAATTGAGTGAAGATTTTTCGGGCGGAATGGCTCTGAGATACATATATTCAAATCTAACGGGCGGGATTCAGGTGGAGAGTGCACAAACTCATCCGGGTCGTTCTGTTGCAGCCGACGTATCCGCATATTATCATCACCAACTGGATGCGGGTGGAAAGAAAAATGTTATTTCTGCCGGAATTGATATTTCCAATATAGGCTCGAAAATTTCCTACACCGATGCAGGAACCAAAGATTTTATTCCTACGAATTTACGCCTTGGGGCATGTTTTAAATCAGATTTAGACGATTATAATTCATTCAGCATTGCAGTTGATATCAACAAACTCCTGGTTCCTACACCCCCGATTCGTGACAGTGTAGGTGGTATTCTATTAGGAAAAGATCCAAATGTGTCACCTGTGACCGGAATATTTCAATCTTTCGGTGATGCCCCCGGAGGATTTAAAGAAGAATTAAAGGAGTACAATTATTCTGCTGGACTTGAGTATTGGTATGACAAGCAGTTCGCTGTGCGTGCAGGTTACTTTCACGAACCAACAACAAAGGGAAATAGAAAATATTTCACGCTTGGAGCCGGGTTGAAGTACAGTGTTTTCGGATTGGATTTCGCTTATCTGATTCCAACCGAACAACGTCATCCGCTGGAAAACACTTTGCGTTTTTCACTCTTGTTTGATTTTGATTCATTCAAATCGCAAAACAAGACCAATTAATGCAGTTCCGTACCGGGTTGGGTTTCGATGTGCACCGATTGGAGCACGGTCGGGATTTTTGGCTCGGGGGAATTAAAATTCCGCATCCGAGAGGAGCGGTTGGTCATTCCGATGCCGATGTGTTGATTCACGCTATCTGTGATTCGCTTTTTGGAGCTGCCGGTTTAAGTGATATAGGACATTATTTTCCGGATACGTCAGAAGAATTTAAAGGGATTGACAGTAAACTATTATTAAAACGGACTTTAGAATTAATTACAGAAAAAGGGTTTGTTATTGGCAATATTGATTCTACTATCTGTTTGGAGAAACCTAAAATTGCGCCTTTTATTCCCGATATGAAAAAGATTTTGGGTGAAGTTCTTTCAATCAAAGAAGATCAGCTTTCAATCAAAGCGACAACGATGGAGCGATTAGGATTTATTGGGAGAGAAGAAGGGGTTTCGGCATTTGCAACGGCTCTTCTTTATAAGAATTAGAGATACTAAAATAATGGTTTATCCCTTCGCTCGTGGGTGAACATAAATTTTTATTCCCGGCAGACATGGCTATTCGAAATCTTTTTTTAAATGTATATATAAAAATTATTTTAGCCATAGCGATTTCATCAGAAATTTTCGGACAGGTAAATAATACAATTCAGTTGAGTGGTGCAGATCCTCTCAACACTATTACAACTGCCGTTCCCTTCCTGGTTATTGCACCCGATGCACGCGGGGGAGGACTTGCAGACGTCGGAGTAGCTACAACTCCCGATGCTAATTCTATTCATTGGAACCCTGCAAAGTTTGCGTTTATTGATAAGAAAATGGGGCTGTCAATATCATATACTCCCTGGCTGCGTGCTTTGGTTCCGGATATTAATTTGATTTATTTATCCGCATATAAAAATATAAATTATAATCAGGTTATTGCGATGTCATTACGATATTTTTCTCTTGGGGACATTAATTTCAGCAGTATAACGGGGACGCCTCTTGGCAGCTTCAAACCAACTGAATATGCGGTTGACATGGCGTATTCAAGGAAATTGGGTGGAGAGATTTCGCTTGGAGTGGCTCTGAGGTATATTCATTCGGATCTAACAGGCGGTATTAATCTTGGTGGTACCCAAACACACCCGGGTTGGTCAGTGGCACAGGATGTATCGGGATATTATCATCATGAACTAAATATTGCCGAGAACAAAAGTTTACTTGCAGCCGGGATAAATATCTCCAACATAGGGAATAAAATTTCTTACACAAAAAACGACGGAACCGGCGATTTCATCCCAACAAATCTTAGGTTTGGAACGAGTTTGAGGACGAACTTTAGTAGTAGATATTCAATTGCGCTAGCAATCGATATCAATAAACTTCTGGTACCAACCCCTCCAATACGAGACAGCACGAATCAGATTGTCTCAGGAAAAGATCCAAACGTGTCGGTGCTTCAAGGAATGTATCAATCATTTAGTGATGCGCCAGGCGGCTCTAAAGAAGAATTGAAGGAATATAATTATTCTTTAGGAATCGAACAATGGTATGATAATAAATTCGCATTACGCGCCGGTTATTTTCACGAGCCCACAACAAAAGGAAACCGGAAATATTACACTATTGGTATTGGAATAAGATATAGTATTTGCGAACTTGATTTTGCTTACCTAATCCCGCAGGAGCAGCGCCACCCTCTGGAAAACACAATACGTTTTTCACTCTCGTTTGATATCGATTCCTTCAAATCGAAAGACAAAATCAATTAATATCTGCTACTTTTCGTAGTAATATATTTTCATAATAGCCATATCGCGGACGAAATCAATTTTGAGAAGTTCGGTGTCATGAACATTTAATCCCGTACGTTTTTTGAGATCTTCCAAAAGCAAGGCTTTATTTTCAGGTCTGATTAATTCAATATTTTCGTAGTCAATCATTTTCACCATTTCACTTTTCAAAAAGAGATTTCCATCCAGAACAAAAGCTACAAGAATCATTACTGAATTGATGAAGAATTGCTCGGGATAACTCATTTTTGAGACAGATCCGATTAATCCGATGGCAATACAAAGAAACAAATAGGTCATGTCCTTTGTAGAAATATTTTCGGTGCGATAACGTAGAATTGAAAACACAGCAAAGAGTCCGAAAGCTGCACCGGTACTCATGTCTGATTTTGTAAGGAAAAATGTTACGATAAAAATGATAATATTAAAAAGAAAAAAAGTGAAGAAAAAGTCCTTCTTTTTATATATTGGAAAATAGACGAATCTGACGAGGATTGTCATACATAGAAGATCGATCCCGAGACGAATAAAAAATTTATCGTTTACTTTATCAAATAAGTCCCATTCTGAAAGTAATATGTTAAGAATCTGCATTTAATATTCTGTTTAAAATTCGAAGTTTAGGTTTAAAAGTGTTATGTTTTATTTCAGGGTGAAGTTTAATAATTCCAAGACAATATTTACTGATTGAAATGCTATGTATCCCGACATTTTTCATAGCTCTTACAAATACTGAATTGTGAGACATCCGATTTTGTTTTATTTCTCCGATAACAAGTTCAGGAAAAGAGATTTCATTTTCGCCTTCAATATATGTAAGATCGAGATCAACCGTGACTCTTTCAGAAAAATCAATACTAACAAACGTCAATCTGGTGTAGTTCACCCAAATCTTTTCTTTTATATCTGTGATCGGGGACAATTCCTCAAGCAATTCGAGTGCTTTCCCGGAAATTGTCTTTTCCAATATTGGGTAGGGGATTCTTTTTTTGATCGTACGATCTTTATTGTTTTTAAATTTTATTTCAAAAAAGTGTAAATCCGTATCAACATAAGAACGAAAACGGACTTTCAACCGATTGAGTCTTTCATTGTGATGCTTCAGATAGAAATCAAATTTATCTGTATCGAAATACAAAGTTTTATACCTGTTAAATGAAGTACCGTTAACGACCAAAAGACGATAATCGTTCAATACAAAATTTAATACTTCAGGTAATTTTTTGATATGAAATGCATATTTTGTATCTGTTCTGTCGAGTAACTTCACGCTGTCCATTTCTTCAAGCGTAATGCTCTTAAATAAAGAAAGTGTGTTTTTCAGATCGTTTCGCGACAGGGAGTCCATGCTCAGTATTCGTAAACATACTTTTTGATACTCTCAAGGTTTCCTGCGGCATCATATGTTTTCTTTTCCGTACGCATACCTTTATTGTCGTAATTAAATATCGATCTTTTACCCGGTATATTTTTCGCATCGAGGATTACTTCTGTCACGCGGTCCCCCTGGGCATTGTATGTATATATTTGTTTTTCAATGATGTTTCCGGCACCATCGGAAATGTCCTCTTCCACTTTATTTCCGTTTGAGTCATAACGCATTGTGGATTTTTGTTTTACACCTCCGGAAGCATCGTAGATTGTTTCTTCCAGTTTATCGCCTTCCTTATTGTACTTGGCGGATTCATGTTTTTTCATGGTTCCGTCTTTTGTGTATTCGATGATCTCTGTTTTATTGCCATCCTCATCAAACCTTTCGAAGGACTCCGGTTTTGTTGTTTCTTTACCATCTTTATATTGAATTAAAGTGATGGTTGTAGAATTAATTTTATTTTTTTTTACCTCTTTTTTTGTTTGCGAATAACTTGTCAAACCTGAAAAAATCATCAGACAAAAAAATAAAAATTTGTATTTATTAAATCTATTTATCATTGTAATATTATTTATGTAGTAATATTATTTTGCCATAATTAAATCCGGAACTTCAACCGTTTCGCTCTTGGTTTTTATCTCGATAGAGGCTATTGTTGGTTTATAT
>JAHEYM010000003.1:0-7969 GCA_023251595.1 Bacteroidota bacterium | reverse complement strand
CGTAGGAACCATCCCAACTCGTCTTAAAATGGTCATCGTAGGTATTGCTCTCATCGCCGTAAATCAGATAAACATCTTCTTCCTTTCCATAATATTCTATGCTAGGGTTAAATGGCTGTGCCGGTGTGAAATTGTAGTTGAATTTTTTCACGTAGACTTTACCATGAACAGTTGCCTGCCCGCCGGGACCGGGACCTTTTTTGCAAGATACACAGAAGAATCCAAGAAGGACAAGAAAAGTTAAGATGACTTTTCGCATAGTTTACCAAAATTAATAAATTATTCGACAACTAATTTATGGGAACCGATTATTTCTCCGTTCAATGATACACGAATCATATAAATCCCTTGTGCAATCGTCTTAGAATTTATTGAAATAGAACCATCGGAAGGTACCAGTGTCTTGAATACGATGCTCCCCAAATAATCAAAAATTTCGATTCGGGAACCCTCTGAGGCGGAGATGGTCAATGTTGAACCGTTTGACAAAGGATTTGGGTAAATTGTCAAACCGGGTCTTGATGAAGGAAAATCTGCAATTCCTGTTGCGCAACCTAATGATGCAAGTTGATTGATGAGAAAAGTTCGTCGTGTTTGGATAAAGGATTTGAGGCCAGGAGAATTTCCCTGATTATTTGTGAGATTTGTTTCGAATTGCGTGTTTGAAAACATTTTGTTCGGATCGGCATAATAATCGTTCCGGATACGATTAGCTAAACTATCTATTTTAGGATCGAGTTCTGCATTACTAAAATCATTCTGAATGAAGAGACATATCGCATCACTGTATTGTTGCCTGTAAGTAGCATTTTGTTGCATTTTTTGCGTGAGGGGCCGGGCGTTCTGTGGGTTAGGAATATAAAATAGATCGAGATTTTCTATTTGATTAATATTCATTCCAAGATTGAAATTTCCGAACGCTTCATTCACATCCCAGGTTATCCACTCAAATTTTCCGGTCGACGTATTGTGATAAATATAATAATTATGCCCTGAACCCTGATAAGAATCAAGATTTGAAAAAAGAATATTCGCAGCCCACGCTTGAATATTTGCATCTGTGTTTAAAAGTGTTTCAAGCGTATCATAGAAATTAGCCGAAGGTGTATTATTCACTTTGTCTATGAGGTGTACAAGATCTGACCAATCATTAATTGTTTCATTTGTATGTAATTCATATTTATGATAATAGGAGGTATCCATTGGACCCACCCATTGAAGAGTTCCGTTTGGATCTCCCTTAAAAAGATTTCCGTTTTTATTTCCAAATCGGTCATTCAGAAAAGTTTTATTCACTTGTTCAACTAAAGAATAAAAGCCCCAATAAGTACCATTGATATACACTTTTGCAAATGTTGCACGCGGTGCAGGAATATTATGTTCGTAAAGAAAATCAAGATCGATTTTTTCGCGGAGCATGGTTGGATCTTTAAATCCGTTATTGAGATTTAACGTTTTTAGTCCATCGCACTTTTGAGATGTCCAGTATTCGTCGAATGCAATTTTAATCGATTTTTTTACACCGGGATATGAATTATATGACGAATTACCTTTCAACTGCAACCCGCAACTATCGTATTGAGTTCCATCAAAATTGACATTTCCAGCCATTAAAACATCTAAAGGATAATTTGCCACGAGCGAATCCCAATAATTTGGCTGCCAGAAAGTGATATTCACTATATGTATATCGGGTGAAAAAAATATACTGTCGCCATCACTATTCTGAGCCTGAGCTTGCAAAGAACAGATAAGGGTAAAAAGACAAATGGGAATTGAGCGATTAAGTTTCATAATTTAGCAGATCGAAGAAACAGATTATTCTGGCAGAAAACAAACCATGTCGAGGCATTGAGTTAGGCAAATTTACTTAGAATATTTAGGTTCAGCAAATCGGAGAAGATATGAATAAAAGGAATGAAATTATTCTGCAATATCATGAGTATGACTCTATCGATGATCTGACGATTACAGAGAAAGAACTTATTCAATTCGCGCTCGTCCAGATCCAAAAGGCTTATGCGCCATATTCAGAATTCAAAGTGGGAGCTGCGATACTTCTCGCTGACGGCGGATTTATTGGTGGAAGTAATCAGGAAAATGCTGCATACCCTTCAGGTCTCTGCGCAGAAAGAGTTGCTGCTTTCTCGGCGTCGGCAATTCATCCAGGGAAAGGCTTTGATATGATTGCCATCGCAGTGCAAAGAACAAAAGAGAAGGCTTCAGGTCCTATATGTCCATGTGGTTCATGTCGCCAGGTTTTGATCGAGTATGAGTTACGTGCCGGAAAACCGATCAGGATTCTCTGCGCAGGAGCTGATGGTAAAATCTTGGTTTTCGAGAGTGTTGCTGATCTTTTACCTTTCGCGTTCGGACCAAAAGAACTGAATGGTTGATGTATATTAACATCAGATTTTTGTCAATGTGGCAGCAACGGTGATATTTGAAACACCATCGTTTTCTGTGTAATTAAAAGTGATTTTGCTGCTCGCGAACGCGCCTGAACCCGCTACTGTTTCTCCACTAATTGACTGAGAAGCTATGGTAAATGAAGTCGCACTATTCACCTTTACAACCGCCTTCACCCCACTACCAAGATTTGCAAAATTATCGACAAAAATATTGATGTCATCAGTTGCGGATTTTGAGATCACCACATTATAGGTAGGATTGCCTGCTGTATTATCATGACAGCTCCACGTTCCTACAAATTGATCCCTGTTGTCAACAACCGGATTCTCTTTAGGCCCGCATGACCAAACAGCGGCTGTTATCAAAACAAAAATTGCAAGCAACCTGACTTGACTTCTCATACATTTTTAGTTTGGGATATTACTGCTAAAATAGAGAAAATATTGTTATCAAACTAATGTGGAGTAACTTATTTTTCACCAAGTCTGTCTCGTAAACTTAATTTAAATTTTCGAGCTGTATCCAAAGCGATGTCGTATCCTGCATCGGCATGACGTATGACACCCATCGCCGGATCATTATTCAGGACCCTTTTCAGCCTCCGGGCGGCTTCCGGCGTACCATCCGCAACGATCACCATTCCTGCGTGAATCGAATATCCGATCCCAACTCCACCTCCATGATGAACCGAGACCCAACTTGCACCTGAAGCTGTATTAATCAACGCATTTAAGATTGGCCAATCGGCGATTGCATCCGAGCCATCCAGCATTGCCTCAGTTTCCCGGTTTGGCGATGCTACTGAACCTGTGTCAAGGTGATCTCTACCAATTACGATCGGTGCATCTACTTTTCCTTCTGCCACGAGTTTGTTGAAAGCGAGTCCGGCAATCTCTCTTTCGCCTTGTCCGAGCCAGCAAATCCGTGCCGGGAGACCCTGAAATGCGATCCTCTCCTGAGCCATTTCTATCCAACGTTTCAATGCTTTATTTTTCGGGAAGAGTTCCAGAATTATCTTGTCTGTTTCATAAATATCTTTCGGATTACCGGATAGTGCAGCCCATCTAAAAGGACCTTTTCCTTCACAAAATAAGGGACGAATATACGCAGGAACAAATCCGGGAAAATCGAACGCGTTTTTTAATCCATTTGATAAGGCTTGACCACGCAAATTATTTCCATAGTCGAAAGTTATTGAACCTCTGTGTTGAAGCTCAAGCATAAGTCTTACATGTTTGGTCATAGAATCGGTGGACAATTCAATATATTTTTCGGGATTTTCAAACCGCAAAACCTTGCCCTGTTCTACAGAAATTCCCTGAGGAAGATACCCGGTTAAAGCATCGTGTGCCGAGGTTTGATCGGTAAGGATATCAGGTGTTATATTTCGTTGAATAAGTCTTTCGAGCAGATAAATCACATTTGCAACTACCCCGATTGAAGTATTTTTCCCTTCATCACGGGCTTTGAGAGCAAGATCAATGCTTTCATAAATATCTTTTGTCATCACATCCAAATAACGCGTATCGATCCGCTTTTGGATTCTCCACTCTTCGACTTCCGCTGCCAGACAGACACCTTCATTCATGGTGATAGCGAGGGGTTGAGCGCCACCCATTCCACCGAGCCCACCTGTCACAGAAATTTTTTTCTTAAGACTCCCACCAAAATGCTGACGGGCAATTTCTGCAAACGTTTCGTAGGTTCCCTGGACAATTCCCTGTGATCCTATGTAAATCCATGAACCTGCAGTCATTTGACCATACATAGTAAGTCCTTTGGCTTCCACTTTTCGGAAATTTTCCCAGGTAGCCCAATGTGGTACCAGCATGGAGTTCGAGATAATTACGCGCGGGGCATCGGAGTGAGTTGGCAATATACCAACAGCTTTCCCGGATTGAATCAGCAGGGTTTCGTCGTTTTCAAGATCGTGTAGTGCTTTTACAATGAGATGAAATGCCTCCGGATTACGTGCTGCTTTACCTGTTCCACCATAGACGATCAGATCTTCGGGGCGTTCGGCAACATCAGGATCAAGATTGTTGTGAAGCATTCGGAGTGCTGCTTCCTGAATCCATCCCTTACAGGAAATTGTTTTCCCTGTTGGTGTTTTGATCTTTGAAATATCTAATTTCCCGGAAATAGTTTCTGTGCTCATGGTGCGATTTGAATTTGTTCCGTCCGTGATAATAAAAGTGTACAAAGTTCGTGAAAAATTGACGAACCGCATTTGACGAGTGATTGAATATTCACATTAACTGATTTATTTTAAGAAGTTGAAATTCTGAAATGAGTTCTCTATCTTTGAGTGCCTCTAATTAAATCAAATTGGATGGACACTCTTAAGAAACCATTAATATGAGAACAAAATTTACTGACCTCTTTATCAAGAAATTAGTCATCATTGTTGTGCTAAGTTGTTTTTCGTTATCTGCAACTTTGCTGAATGCACAATGTTCTTTTAGCGGCACTTATCTAACGAGTATCGGACTTTCCACGACGCGCCAAACAGTAAACTGCGTGAAAGCAGGAGATCAGATTAATTTCTACTCACCTTCCGGCTCGATCTGTTATTTTTCGTTTTGTTCGACGGATGGCGGGAGTGCAAACTGGAATACACAAATTACCATTTTCAATTCATCAGGAATTTACGCAGGCGGATATAACGATGATTATTGCGGACAGCAATCTTTTGTTGCATGGGCTTGTCCAAGTGCCGGAAGCTATATTGTTCAGGTGAATAAGAGTAATTGTGCTTCAGATACCGTTTGCGCTACTCTTGCATATTGGTACACAGCCCCTCCTCCTCCTTGTCCGGCGATCACGGTTACCGCAACTGCAACACCACCTGTGGCTTGCACTGGAAGTTCGCAGTTGAATGCAACCGGAAGTGGATCGTGGAATTATCGCTGTACGCACATTCCTTACGCCCCGATCCTCGGCACAGGAAACATTATCACCCTAACAGATGACATTATTAGTAGCGCCCTGCCTATAGGATTTACTTTCAATTTTTACGGGAGTAATTATACGGATGCTTATCTCAGTTCCAATGGCTTTCTGACTTTTGATCCTGTCGCCTATAACGGTTGTTGTTCGGGTCAGCGATTGCCCGATCCATCATCTCCGAATAGTGTAATCGCTTTTGCCTGGGAAGATCTTGCACCTCCGGCCGGTGGCTTAACAGGATATTTCACGCAGGGCGTCGCACCATACCGGAAGTTTATAGCGTATTTTCAAAATGTTCCACATTACGGAAGCAATAATCTTGATCCTGTTACATCGCAGGTGATCTTATACGAAACAACGAATGTTATTGAAATTCACACAGGCGCAATGCCGGGAAACCCTCATGGTTATTGGTCTTATCATACTGAGGGAATTGAAAATCAGAATGGCTCATCGGCAGTCGCTGTTCCTGGAAGGAATCAGGACGATACCTGGACTTGTAACAATGATGCCTGGAGATTTTATGTGTACGATTACTCATGGAGTCCGTCGTCAGGATTAAGTAATGATACGATTTCAAATCCTATCGCGTCACCGCCCACAACAACCGACTATACAGTAACGGTGACTGATGGCGCAGGTTGTTCTTCCTCGGCGACTATTGCTGCGGGAGTTGGGGCAATTATTCAACCTTCAGGAATGGTATATATTTGTCCGGGGGATTCTGTGACTTTGACAGCAAATCCCGGAGTGTCCTATCTTTGGAGTTCCGGTGAAACGACGCAATCGATTTGGGTTGCAGCGACCGGCTATTATTCGGTGACAGTAACTGACACTGCTTCCTGTGTCGGGACTTCTTCTCCCGATACAGTTGCCTTAATGCCAGGCGGCGCAAGCATTACGGCAGGCGGACCCCTCGCAATATGTCCTGGAAGTAATCTTTCGCTAACTGCAAGTCAGGGTACTGCGTGGTATTGGAGCACCGGGGCGACTACTCAAACGATACAGGTTAATTCGGCTGGAACCTACTCTGTCACTGTCACTTACAATGGTACTTGCAGCAATGCAAGTTTACCTGTCACTGTAACCATGTTACCTCCGGCTCCTGCTTATACAAATCCATCGGGTTATGTTACACTTTGTGCTAATGATACGTTGACCTTAACTGCGAATTCCGGGACATCTTATGCATGGAGCACCGGCGCAATTTCTCAGTCCATACAGGTTATGGCGGCAGGTTCTTTTACAGTAGTTGTTACGGATGCTGATGGTTGTTCAGCAGAAACACCTGTTATTTATGTAACCAGTGTTACTCCGAGTGCAACGGAATATTCTTTTGGTCCGACAACATTTTGTCAGGGCGACTCAGTGGTTTTATATTGCAGTGCACAGTATGCTTTAACTTATGAGTGGTTGTTGAACGGAGTTCATACCAATGCGATTTCTTCCTATTTTGATACCGTAATGGTTGCAGGAAATTATTCAACTGTAATCACTTCTGTCTGTGGAACGGATACTTCGAATATTATTACGGTGACTGTAAATCCGCAACCTAATATTCAAATAACCGGAGATGACAGCATTTGTGCAGGTCAATCTTCTGCTCTTCATGCGAGCGGTGGCAATTCCTATAACTGGACGCCGATTGGAACACTGAGCACACCTATCGGAATAAATACAGTTGCCACACCGCCAATCACGACAACGTATTATTTAAATGGTTCTACTTCAGGTGGTTGTTCAGGTATTGATTCATTCACGGTAAATGTACTTCCGCTACCCGTTGTAACAATGAGTTCGCTTTCACCTGTATGTAACACTGCTGCGCCTTTCTTGCTCACAGGTGGCTTGCCTGCGGGCGGGGTTTATTCCGGCGTGGGCGTGACTGCGAATACTTTCAGTCCGGCGGTAGCCACTGCCGGTA
This sequence comes from Bacteroidota bacterium, assembly GCA_023251595.1. Classification (GTDB taxonomy): domain Bacteria; phylum Bacteroidota; class Bacteroidia; order AKYH767-A; family JABDAW01; genus JAHEYM01. The sequence continues at coordinate 684 of JAHEYM010000003.1, read as the reverse complement.
ATCACACAATCATATATACATATACAGATGGGTATGGATGTTATGATACTGCACATGTTAATATACTCGTGAATAATTGTCTTGGAATCGCAGGTGCATTTCCTTATGATGTATCCGTAATTCATGGAAATGATTTTATTTCGGTTGAATTTAATTCTGCAAAAGGAAGTGAACTCTTGAAATACAGAATTGTGGATGTCACGGGAAAAATTCTGAGCGAAACATCTAATTATTCGGGTGAAAAATATTTATTTCATACAAATTATCTCGCTTCAGGAATTTATTTTATTTCGGTTGAAGCGAAGGGTGGAGTGTATAGGGAGAAGTTTGTTTTAATTAACAATTAACAATTAAGAATTAACAATGAATGGTGAACAGTGAATAGTTAATAATGAACTGTGAACGGTAAATCATGAAAGTTAAGAACCTCAAAAATAGTATATATTTAATTGTTTATTTTTCAATATTTTGTATTCTTTCCTTTGAATCGTTACCTGCGCAAATCCCTGCATTTCCAGGTGCAGAAGGGCAGGGGCGTGGGAGCGTAGGTGGACGAGGCGGAGTTGTGATTGAAGTAACGAATCTGAACGACACTGGTCCCGGAAGTTTAAGAGCAGCGTGTAGCACGATTGGTCCACGCACGATTGTTTTTCGTATTGGTGGAATTATTACTTTAATCACAGA
>JAHEYM010000440.1 GCA_023251595.1 Bacteroidota bacterium | reverse complement strand
AAAATTAAATAAAGAAGAATTAAAATTCGAGGAAGTGATACCAAGTCAACGATCATATAAATAATTACGAATTAGGAATGAGGAATTAGGAGGTCAATTATCGAAACCTGATTTCTATTAATTAAATGTCAACTATATATATGAACCTTTTACTCCTAATTCGTAATTTCTAATTCCTAATTCACATAGCCATGTCCGATACATTAAACCTTACACTAAAAATCTGGCGACAAAAGAATTCCACGTCTGCTGGTAAATTCGAAACCTATCCGTTAAAAGGGATCAGTACGCACATGTCGTTTCTTGAAATGATGGATGTGTTGAATGATCAGCTTATTAAAAAAGGTGATGAACCGGTTGCATTCGATCACGACTGTCGTGAAGGAATTTGCGGGATGTGTAGTTTATATATTAATGGAAGAGCACATGGTCCGATGGAAGCAACCACGACCTGTCAATTACACATGCGGCATTTCGAAGATGGTGAAACGATAACCATAGAACCTTGGCGTGCTGCGGCTTTTCCGGTAGTTCGCGATTTAGTTGTAGATCGTTCTGCCTTCGATAGAATTATGGCTGCCGGTGGATTTATTTCAGTTAATACCGGTTCTGCAGTGGACGCTAATTCACTTCCAATTCCGAAACATAATGCAGATGAAGCAATGGATGGTGCTACCTGTATAGGTTGTGGTGCGTGTGTGGCATCCTGCAAAAATGCGTCGGCGATGTTATTTGTTTCTGCAAAAGTTTCTCAGCTTGCTTTGTTACCACAGGGTCAACCTGAAAAACACAGAAGGGTGATGAACATGGTTGCTGCTATGGATGCCGAAGCTTTTGGAAATTGCACAAATACCGGTGCATGTGAAGCAGAATGTCCACAAGAAATTTCCATTTCTCATATAGCGAGATTAAATCGCGAATTTCTTTGCGCGAATTTGGTGAAATAACCCCACCCAGCCTCCCCAAATGGGGAGGGGAATAGCTACTTACCACCGATAAAAAAGTTTAATGAGAAATAACATTCTTTTAACAACAACAGAACCTACAGATGCCGAACTGACGAGTTTGATAAAAGGGGTAGCTTCTGATGCTAAACAAAAGGCATTATTGAGCAGTGAGAAGTTAACAAAAAAAATCAAGGGACTCATTCTGAAAGCATTGGAAAAGTGATGAACGAAGTCCTTTTTCAGGTCTTACGGAGCTCTATTTATTGTATGAATTGCGAGCATATCTCACGGTTTCAATCCTTGATTTATCAACACTATTGAAATTGTATCTAACATCGTCCCAACTTTGGGACCGAATTTTTTTATTAAGAAACGGTTATTTGACCATCTATGAATCAATTAATGTTATAAATGCAAAAAACAAATCTCTAAAAGAGATAATCGCAAAATATGTTGAAAATATTGTCGAATACAATACCGTATTTATAGAAATTAAACAATTCAAGAAACAATTCCATTTTGATAGTAGAATAAAACAAATTAGGAATAAAACCGCTGGTCATTTTGATTTGAACTTCAAAGTGTTTTATGAAACAGCATTTAATATCAACCCTGAGGAATTTATTGCTTCCTCATTGGCATTTATTCAGGTAATAAGTAGTTTATATAAATTAATGGACAATATTAATTACAGCAGCAATTTACACTATAATAGGAAGAAAATTTATTTCGCTAAGGAGATAGAAAGATTGAACACTGAATTAAATAAAATGACACAAGCAATTGTTTCAAAAAATAATTAATTAAATATACGTGTTTGAACATTTGAGACTTCGTGCCGGAATGTTGCCCTCTTTTAATAATTCAATCTTTCAAATCATCATTTTTTTTGCCTCGTTCGCAATCAGAAAAGATTCTCTTGTTTTTTCTAATGTTGGCATTAGAACATCGGCAGGATTACTAACCTACTGATTTAAATTGCAAAACGTCTTTTGAAGAATATTTTCTTGAATTCATCGAAAATAAATCGTAAATTTGCACCGAAATACAGCAAATCCAAAGATGGGAGAGGTATTAAATCTGATTGAAATTAAAAATCGCTACCCTGATGAATGGGTTCTAGTCGGTAATCCGGTCATGGACGCGAGTAACATTGATGTACTTTCAGGAGTTCCAATTTATCATAGTAAGGATAAGAAGGAGGTTTGTTACATTGGTAGAGATAAAACTTCTACATTTGACAAAATCACCATAATTTTTACCGGAACCTTCAAACCGACAAGGAAAATAACCGGTATTTTCAATCGTGTAAAATAATGACTTTTTCTTTTAAGCGAGAACCCGAGAGTGGGCTGATCATCGTTAGTGTAGAGACCGATGGTAAGTATGAGCTAAAGATGGTGCTCGACACAGGTGCTACCAACACTACTATTGATAGTAATGCCTTGTATTTATTAGGATACGATCTAAAGGACAATATAGGAACCGTCGAAATTGAAACAGCAAATGGAATTATAGAAACAGAAATTTTTGAGATTGGAAGTTTTTCTTCTCTCGGGCATACCAAAGATAATTTTCAAATTCAGGTTTATGATTTCCTTGCACATGGTGTTTTTTCAGATTACAATGGCCTTCTCGGTCTTGATTTTATGGAAGGTATGAAATTTTGTGTTGACACCAGCAATAACACCATAACATTAACTTAACATATTTGCCCTTCTCCTCTTTTTTCCTTTTCTTTGATTGCGCAATCAAAGATACTTCACGCTTATGAAAGAAAATTTCCGCTATAAATGGGCGACACCGGGCGATATTAATGCATTTTTCGGACTCATGCTCGACAATGTGATGAACATGGTCGTGCTTGCCGGAATTCTCATATATGTTTTTGGTTTTAAGGGTGAATTTGTCTATACCAAAATGATTCCGGGAACCGCGCTCGGCGTGATGTTCGGTGATATCATCTATACACGTATGGCTTTCAAACTCGCAAAGAAAGAAGGCAGACAAGATGTAACTGCTATGCCACTTGGACTCGACGCACCAAGTACCATTGGGATGGCATTTGCAGTAATTGGTCCCGCATTCATGGCAGCGAAGTCAACCATGAATATTGATGATGCACAAATGCTTGCATGGCAAATCGGAATGGCAACCATGATTTTAATCGGCAGCTTTAAATTAATTATGTCTTTTTTCGGTTCAGCAATTCAAAAACTCGTTCCAAAAGCGGGACTTCTCGGTTCTCTTGCCGGGA
>JAHEYM010000081.1 GCA_023251595.1 Bacteroidota bacterium | reverse complement strand
GAGTTCTGCCACAAGATTTTTACGTAATCCTTTATGCTTGAATGTATCCTGCTTCTCCAAAGTCTCTCGGGGTTTATGCTAACGGGGTGCGAAGATACACAGATAAAAAACCTATTTTTGCAAAAAATTAAAGGATGCTGAAAATTGGGGTCGTGGGAGTTGGCCATTTGGGTAAAATTCATCTCAGACTTCTGAAAGAGATCGATCTTTTTGAAATTGTCGGTGTCTTCGATACGAATGAAGATCGGATGCGGGTAGCTGAGACAGCGTTCAATCTAAGGCATTATAGTTCGTTTGATGAACTTCTTGAAGCTGCTGATGTAATTGATATTGTTACTCCTGCAGTTTCGCATCACAATTACGCGGCACAGGCGTTACGAAAATCTAAACATATTTTCATCGAGAAACCTGTGACGTGTTCAACAGAGGAAGCAAAAGACATCGTGGCACTGGCTTCTGAAGCACATGTGAAGGTTCAGGTCGGACATGTCGAGCGTTTCAATCCGGCATTTATTGCCGCTCAACCCTTCATCCGTCATCCGCTTTTTATAGAAGTTCATAGACTCTCCACGCCCGGTGTTCGTGGACGAGATGTTTCTGTTGTACACGACCTCATGATTCACGATATAGATATTATACTTAGTATGGTGAAATCACCGGTTAAAAAAGTATGGGCAAATGGTGTTTCAATCATTAGTGACACGGTCGATCTGGTCAATGCCCGTATCGAATTCGACAATAGTTGCGTTGCGAATCTTACTGCCAGCCGGATCGCGCTTTCTAACAGGAGAGTAGCTCGTTTTTTTCAAAAAGACGCCTATATAACTATCGATTTTCTTGAAAAGAAAACCTCAGTAATAAAACTCCTCCACTCCCCCAATAATTCCGAACTTCCTTCGTTTATCGACGAACTTGAACAACGACAAAGCTCAAAGTTTTTGAATTTCACCGAACCGGTAATTATTCCAAACAATGCAATTCAGACAGAACTTAAATTTTTTGGTGAAGCCATCCTTAAGGACACAGCAACACCTGTAACCATTGAAGATGCGTACGACGCAATTAAAATTACAAACCAGATAATAGAGAAATTCAAACCCGTCTCATTAATGGATAATTGACTTTTTTAACTTGATGAAATCCATATCTATTAAACTATTTATTTCGGGACTCCTCTTCGGATTTTGTGCGGCATGCAATTTAATTGAGCCCGTTCAGCCAATTCCCGGATATATAGAAATAGACTCAATTTCCCTTTCTACTGATTATCTTACGCAGGGATCCGCTTCAAAAAGAATAACGGATGCCTGGGTTTACGTGGATGATGAATTAGCCGGTGTATACGAATTGCCAACGAGTTTTCCAATTCTAAAAACCGGGGCACATAAAGTATCTGTTCGTGGGGGAATTATGGTGGATGGAATCGCGGCTACCAGAAGTGCCTATCCATTTTATAAATTCTACGAGACATCTCTTACAATCGATGAGAAGAAGGATGTGAAGATCAATCCAATGGTGCAGTATTTTCCCGGAATTACTTTCGAGTGGATAGAAGATTTTGAAGATCCGGGTTTTACGATCGACTCCATTAATGGTAGTTCAGTTTCGATGAAGCGAAGCGGCACAGAAGTATTTGAAGGAAATGCTTCGGGTGAAGTCGATCTTGATGCAGGTCATACAGCATTCTATGGACAATCCTACAATCAATGGGTTCTTCCAAGAGGTGGCACGCAGGTGTTTCTGGAATTAAATTATAAATCGAATAATACGTTCCGAACCGGGATTATTGCATATACGACAACCGGCGATCAGGTGGATACCGTGCTGAATATTAATCCGACTGCCGGTGAATGGAAAAAAATATACATAAATATTACGGATGCTGTCAGTACATATACCAATACAATAAACAATCGAATCTTCTTCGCGATGGAAAAAGCAGAAGGACTGGACACGGCAAAACTATATATAGATAATATTAAACTTATACATCCCTAAAAAGGATGCGTGATGAATAAGACCAAACAAACGCTTAAATATATTTTCTTTGACTGGTTAGCTGCGTTTACTGCATGGGGACTATTCTATATCTACCGTAAAATATATATTGAGCAAAAAATATACGGTGTTCCTGCCGACTTTATCGGCGACAGTAAATTCTATCTCGGGCTGGTTTTTATTCCACTCCTCTGGATAATACTTTACGCTATAACCGGTACGTACACTGAAGTCTTTCGCAAATCACGGTTACGTGAGTTAGGCCAGACATTATATATTTGTATTGTGGGAGTTTTAGTGATTTTCTTTTCTTTGCTTCTCGACGATATAGTCATAAATTATAAAACTTATTATCACACGGTTTTTGTTTTATTCGGCTTGCAATTCAGTCTTACTGCATTTACACGTCTGGTACTTTCTTCAAGGATATCGCACCTTATTCAGACGCGAAAATTAGGATTTAATACATTACTCGTGGGCAGCGATCAGAATGCGTTAAATCTTTATACGGAGATGGAAAATCAACGCATTTCTCAGGGAAATAAATTCGTAGGTTATTTGCATGTCGATACGATGTACAATCACATGTTGAATGGAAAACTATCCCATCTGGGAGATATCAGCAGGCTTGATTATGTTATCCAATCGTATAAAGTGGAAGAAGTAATTCTCGCGTTGGAATCGTCCGAACACGGAAAGTTATCGAATATTATAAATGAATTGGAAGATTCGGAAGTCATCATAAAAATAATTCCTGACATGTACGATATTCTGTCGGGATCAGTGAAGATGAGTGCGATTTACGGAGCACCTCTCATAGAAATTAATTCATCGCTGATGCCCGCATGGCAAAAATCGATGAAAAGATTATTTGATATAATATTTTCTTTTTCCGTTTTAGTTACATTTTTTCCATTATTTTTAATTATTGGAATTTTGGTGAAGATGACTTCACATGGACCTATGTTTTACAGTCACCACCGTATCGGACTCCATGGAAAACCATTTGACATTTATAAATTCAGGTCAATGCTGCCCGGTTCGGAAAAAGGACAACCATTATTATCGAGTGAAAACGATTCGCGGGTAACGCCGATCGGTCGTTTTTTACGGAGATACAGATTAGATGAATTACCGCAATTTTATAATGTACTGATTGGGGAAATGTCGATCGTTGGTCCGCGACCCGAAAGACAGTTTTTTATCGATCAGATCATGAAAGTAGCACCACACTACCGTCATCTTCATAAAGTAAAACCCGGAATTACTTCCTGGGGTCAGGTAAAATTCGGTTATGCCGAAAATGTTGATCAGATGGTAGCACGATTAAAATATGATATCATATATATAGAAAATATGTCGCTCGCCCTTGATCTGAAAATATTGTTTTATACATTAGTAACCGTGGTTCAGGGAAGAGGGAAGTGAGTTATGAGTGATGAGTGATGAGTGATGAGTTCTGAATTATGAATTATGAATTATGAATTATAAATAGTATATTGGAAACCTTTCAACTTATAAACTTATAAACTCATCAACTTATAAACTAACAATGAAAATCGCAGTTATCGGTGCAGGAACCATGGGAAATGGGATTGCACATGTGTTCGCACAATTTGGGTTTGAAGTATCGCTCATCGATGTATCTCAAATACAGTTGGAGAAAGCGATCAAAACCATCACCAAAAACATTGACCGTCAGATAGCAAAAGGAAAACTGACGGAAGAGGCTAAAACCAAGGTCATGGGAAATATTCACCCATACAACAACTTAAAAGAAGGTGTTTCAGGATGTATGTTAGTAGTTGAAGCTGCGACGGAACAAGTGGAAATAAAGCTGAACATTTTCCGCGAACTCGATATTATTTGCGACGCTTCCACTATACTCGCATCGAATACTTCCTCAATCTCCATCACCAAAATTGGCGGGGTCACAAAAAGACCCGATAAGGTAATTGGTATGCATTTCATGAATCCTGTCCCGGTGATGAAGCTGGTGGAAATTATTCGTGGTTACTCAACAAGCGACGAAACGGCAGATAGGGTTACAGAACTTTCGCGAAAACTTGAGAAGATTCCTGTGGCAGTCAATGATTATCCCGGATTCATTGCGAACCGTATTCTGATGCCGATGATCAACGAAGCAATTATCTCTTTGCATGAAGGTGTTGCGGGAGTTGAAGAAATAGATTCCATCATGAGACTTGGTATGTCGCACCCGATGGGACCACTGCAACTCGCTGATTTCATCGGACTTGATGTTTGTCTTGCAATTATGAAAGTGCTTCACGACGGATTAGGAAATCCGAAATATGCACCTTGTCCGCTTTTAGTAAACATGGTTCTTGCCGGACATCTCGGAGCAAAGAGCGGCATTGGTTTTTACAAATATTCTCCCGAAACAAAAGAGGTGTCAGTAGCACCGATGTTTTGCAATTAAGAGAATGAACAATTTATAGTTAACAATGTTCGTAAATCGATTGTCAGGATTCGATTCGATGAAGATTGTTTAATTAACTTTGCACAAGTCCTGTTCCCTTCCAAATCGCATCTCTGAATTATCATGAAAGTAACTTATTACGGCCATTCTTGTTTTCGTGTTGAAACGGGCGGTAAGAATTTGCTGTTCGATCCGTTCATCAGCCCGAATCCATTGGCTTCGGCAATTGACATAAATTCGATTCCGGCAGATTACATCCTTGTAAGTCACGGTCATCAGGATCATATTCATGATTGCATCGCAATCGCGAAACGGACCGGTGCAACTGTTATAGCGAATTTTGAAGTGGTGACATGGCTTTCAAAAAATGGCGTTGAGAAAACACACCCCATGAATCATGGTGGTTCGTTTGTGTTCGATTTCGGCAAATTGAAATGCGTGAGTGCCGTACACTCCAGCAGTATGCCTGATGGAAGTTACGGTGGTAATCCGGTTGGATTCCTGCTTGAGACCAAAGCAGGAAACTTTTATTATGCGGGCGATACCGCACTCACTTATGATATGAAGCTCATCGGTGATTATAAGAAGATTAATTTCGCATTTCTGCCGATCGGAAATAACTTCACCATGAGCATTGATAATGCTGTGATTGCCTCAAACTTCATTCGCTGTAACACGATCATCGGTATGCATTATGACACCTATAATATAATCGCGATTGATCATCAGGAAGCGATAAATAAATTCAACTATGCGGGCAAAGAACTGATCTTAATGGAGATCGGGAAAACAAAAGAATTCTAATGTAGAGACGTTGCATGCAACGTCTCTACCGTTTAACCAAATCACTAAATCAAAAAAAGGTATGGCAAAAGTAATAGCAGTTGCAAATCAGAAAGGCGGCGTCGGTAAAACAACGACAGCGATTAATCTTGCGGCAAGCCTTGCTGTACTCGAGCATAAGACGCTATTGATTGATGCCGATCCGCAAGCGAATTCGACCTCAGGAACTGGATTCGATTTGAGGAACATTCAGATGGGACTATACGAATGTTTGCTGAATGAAGCAAATCCGGAAGACATCATTCTCACCACTACCACACCTAATTTATTTCTTCTCCCGTCGCATATAGATTTGGTTGGTGCAGAAATCGAGATGATTAATCTCCCGAACCGTGAGATGATTATGAAAAATGTAATTAATCATATTCGCAAAGACTTTGAATTCATCATCATCGATTGTTCGCCTTCTCTCGGTTTGGTCACCATCAATGCTTTGACCGCGGCAGATTCGGTGATTATTCCTGTTCAGTGTGAATATTTTGCATTGGAAGGTCTCGGAAAACTTCTCAACACAATAAAAATCGTCCAAAGTCGATTAAACACTAATCTGGAGATTGAAGGAATTTTACCGACGATGTTTGACTCGCGTTTAAGATTATCTAATCAAGTGGTTGAAGAAGTAAAAACCCATTTTCAACAAATGGTATTCGACACCATCATACAACGTAACACTAAATTAGGCGAAGCACCGAGTTTCGGACAATCCATCATCATGCACGATGCCACATGTAAGGGCTCACTTAATTATCTCAATCTGGCGAGAGAAATTTTGCAGAAAAATAAACTGACCAGAATTGATGAAACGGAAAAAATAATAAAGATCGATGAGCATTAAAAGAAACGCATTGGGAAAAGGGCTCAGCGCTCTTCTCGAAAATATGGATACTGATGTTACTTCAAAAGGTGATATCACGGGATCCTCCACGGTAGTAGGCGCTGTTGCAAATATTGCTCTCGAAAAAATCGAATCAAATCCTTTCCAACCTAGGACAAATTTTGAAGAATCTGCATTGAAAGATCTATCAAATTCAATTCGTGAACAAGGAATTATTCAACCTGTCACTGTTCGGAAACTTGGTTATGATCGCTATCAGCTTATTTCGGGTGAAAGAAGATTAAAAGCATCAGCACTGGCGGGATTAAAACATATTCCTGCATATATAAGAATTGCGAATGATCAGGCTATGCTTGAAATGGCTTTGGTTGAAAATATTCAACGCGAAAATCTGAATGCCATCGAAATAGCAATAAGTTATAAACGATTGATAGATGAGTGTTCTCTCTCTCAGGAAGAATTGAGTGAACGTGTAGGAAAAGAACGAAGCACGATCTCTAATTATATGCGTTTGTTAAAACTCCCTCCCGAAATTCAAATCGGAATTCGTGACGGCAAAATATCGATGGGACATGCACGTGCAATTGTCAATGTTGAAGATCCTATTGCTCAGATTATGATATTCAACGAAATTATGAGTCGCGAACTTTCTGTTCGTAAGGTTGAAGAAATGGCAAGAATTTCATCAGGGCATAAAAAGAAAAAGAACAGAGAAGAATTAACCAATTCACTGCCGTTTGAATATAAAAGAATTCAGGATCAGCTCGAGCAGAAGTTCGAAACAAAAATTGAAATTAAAAGAGAAGCTAACGGCAAAGGAAAACTCACGATTCCTTTTTATTCTGAAAGTGATTTTAACCGTATCCTCGAGCTGCTTGGTTACTGACAGCATCCGACAACACAACGAACGACCGGAAACGGTTTCAGGTTTGAAAAACATTGTTTTTCTGATTTTTGCGTTGTGTTTTGCGAATCATTTATTTGCATCCTCGGATGCCGATTCAACCAGAAAAAAGAATCCTAAAGATACCGTAAAAAAAGAGGTGGATTCACTCACGCTACTTCATTCACCTAAAAAAGCTTCTATCATGTCCGCATTGCTACCGGGATTGGGACAGGCATACAATAAAAAGTATTGGAAAATACCAATATTATATGCGGGTGCAGGAGTGTTGATTTATTCCATCAATTTCGCAAATAAAAAATATTCTACCTACAGAACTGCATATAAACTACGTGTGAACGGGGACACTTCCGCAACAAATTTTCCGCAATATTCTGAAGATAATTTACTTCTGCTCCGCGATTATTACCGTAGAAACCGTGATTTATCTGTCATCATATCTGCATTTGTTTATATATTAAATATCGTGGATGCCAGTGTTGATGCACATCTGTTCTTTTTCGATGTGAGTGATAAATTAAGCTTCACAATTGCATCGCCCGGAACTTATGCCGGAATATTACCAACAGGATTTAAGCTTCAATATAAATTCTGATGATGAAAATAGCATTATTGGGATATGGGAAAATGGGAAAAGAGGTGGAGAAAATTTCCATCGCTAAACACAGTCAGATTATACTCAAAGTCAATAGTGAGAATTCCTCGATAATTACTCCAGAACAATTGAAGAAAGCGGATATTGCAATCGAATTTTCCCGGCCGGAAGTTGCGTTTCAGAATGTGATAAAATGTTTTGAAGCGGGTATTCCGGTTGTTTGCGGAACAACCGGATGGCAGTCTGAATTGGAAAAGGTTAAACAGATTTGTCTCGATGGAGATCATACATTTTTTTATGCGAGGAATTTCAGTATTGGGGTGAATATATTTTTTCATCTGAATAAAGAACTTGCAAAAATTATGGATTTATATACTTCCTATAATCCGTCCGTTAAAGAAATACACCATATTCACAAGGTAGATAGTCCGAGCGGAACAGCTATCCAACTCGCGAATGATATTATCGGAAGAATGACCGGAAAATCTGCATGGATTAACGGTCCACAGGAAACCAATAATCAGGTAAGTATAGAGTCCCTCCGTGAAGATGAAGTACCGGGGACGCATCTTGTTACATACCACTCTTCGATAGACGACATCGTGATCACTCACGAAGCCCACAACAGAGAAGGATTCGCAGCTGGTGCCTTTCTGGCTGCCGAATGGGTGATTGAAAAAAAAGGTATCTTTGGCATGTCAGACTTACTTCAATTATATTAAATCAGGATGAAGAAATTTCTATCTCGGCTAACGCACAGACAACGAGTCTGGTTTTGGTCATTCACAATTTTTAATGTACTCTTTTTCCTGTTCATTTTATTGGTAGCAGGTGCTCAACTTACGCACGCGGGAGCGCTTCTAGTCATCAGCGAATTCCTGGTTGTCGCATATTATTTATCTGTTAAAAATGAAAAGAAAAAAAGTCGATCGCGTGAGTGGATCGATGCGATTGTGTTCGCCGTTGTAGCTGCAACTTTGATCCGCACTTTTTTTATTGAAGCATTTACAATCCCGACTTCATCTTTGGAAAAGACATTAATGATCGGTGATTATCTTTTTGTTAGTAAAATAAATTATGGGCCGAGAATTCCGATGACACCCCTCGCATTTCCCTTCGCGCATCATACATTACCGGTGGTGGGCGGGAAAGCGTATCTTGAATGGGTGAAACTTCCTTATTACCGGATGCCCGGTTTGACTCAGGTTAAAAATTATGATCTTGTTGTTTTTAATTATCCTGATGGCGATACGGTTGCGCTGAATTTCCAAAACAGAAGTTATTATGATATATGCCGGCAATATCGTCAAAAGAGCTTATATAATAAAGAGGGTTTTTTAATTGATGATATTGATCCGAAAACGGAACAGTGGGTAAAAGTACCGATTGGTGAAGTCACAGCGCGCCCGATCGACAAGCGCGAAAATTATATAAAACGATGTGTTGCAATTCCCGGTGATACATTGTTGATCACAAAAAGCGATTTGTTTATCAACGGAAAACCCGGAGTGACACCACCTACCATGCAATTTAATTACCGCGTAAGAACGGATGGTTCACTCATCAATGATAAAGTAAAAGAGAATTTTGATATAACGGAAAGACCTCGTCAACACTCAGAAATTCCGGGTGATTGGGAAGTGACTCTACCATTGGGAAAGGTAGACAAATTTAAAGAAATCGGTTTTGTTAAATCCGTGGAAAAATTAGTTGAAGACACCGGCTATTCTGAAAGAATATTTCCACACAGCCCGCATTATAAATGGAATGTAGATAATTTCGGTCCGCTTTGGATTCCGAAAGCAGGAGTAACCATAACTCTGGATACCGGCAATTTACCTTTGTATGAAAGAATTATTGATGTTTATGAAAATAATGATCTTAAAGTAGAGGGTGATAAAATATTTATCAATGGAAAAGAAAGTAAGACCTATACTTTCAAAATGGATTATTATTTTATGATGGGTGATAATCGTCATAACTCGGCTGATTCAAGATATTGGGGATTTGTCCCGCTCGATCATATCGTTGGAAAAGCAGTGTTTGTTTGGATGTCTTTGAAATCGGACACTTCACTTGGAAATAAATTCCGGTGGAATAGATTTTTCACTTTTGTAAGTAGTGAAGGTTTGTCGCGTTCTTATTTAATTCATTTTATTTGTATCCTGCTAGCATTTTTTGGCTATTCGTGGTATAGAGGAAAGAAAAAAGTTAAATCAGTGACAAAGCCCGAACCTAAAAAAACTGATCGTAAATAAATTCCGATGATCCGATTTTTCAGAAGACTCACCCGAAAACAACGAAATTGGTTTATCGCTTTTTCTTCGATAAATTTATTTTTCTTTTTTCTGATGATATTGGGTGCCGGTGCAGGATTTTTCGCAGCTTTTTCAATGTTTGCCATCATACAGTTTTTGATTCTGATATTTTATCTTTCGATAAGAAATGATAGAGAAAAATCGATTTCAAGAGAGTGGATCGATGCTATCATTTTTGCAATTGTGGCTGCAACACTTATCCGTATATTTTTTCTGGAAGCATTTACAATTCCTTCCGGATCAATGGAGAAGACATTACTGGTGGGCGATTTTCTTTTTGTGAGTAAATTAAATTATGGACCGAGAGTACCAATGACTCCCCTATCCTTCCCATTTGCACATCACACAATGCCAATTGTTGGAGGCAAAGCATATTTAGAGTGGATCAAATTTCCATTTTACAGATTACCCGGATTTACACATATAAAAAATTCGGATGTAGTAGTTTTCAATTATCCGCTTGAAGATAAAAGACCGGTCGATAAACAGGAACATTTTATCAAACGATGTGTTGGTATTCCCGGTGACACATTGGTTATTAAATCAGGAAATATATATATAAACAGTAAAATGCAGGCGATGCCGGAACAGGCATTGGTTAGTTATCTCGTTCACACTGACGGAATACCTCCGGATCACGACAGCCTTACATTATGGGATGTACCGGAACCTCAATCCGTCAGTAATCGTGGTGATTATCTGATTTCACTCACAAAAAAAACACTTCCGTTGGTAAGAAATCTCCGAAGTGTTAAAAACATTGATACTTTAACTGAAAAAGATGTAATTACATATTATTCCAACAGCCTTTTTCCCGGCGATCCCGACTATCAGTGGAATCTCGATAATTACGGTCCTATCGTCATTCCAAAAGCCGGTTCAACAGTAATTCTTACTTCTCATAACATTGCTTTTTATAAAAGAATTATCGCAGTATATGAAGGGAATAAATTGGAGATTGTTGATCAGAAATTGATGATTAATGGAAAAGAATCTGACCACTACACTTTTAAAATGGATTATTATTTCATGATGGGGGATAACCGGTACGGATCTGATGATTCAAGGTTCTGGGGATTTGTTCCGGAAGATCACATTGTAGGGAAGGCCATTTTTATCTGGATGTCGTGGAACACTGAGGCGAAAGGATTTCACAAAATCAGATGGAACCGGTTGTTCAGAACGATTGATTAATGCTGATCCTTTCTACTGCTTATTTTCCCCCTATTTCATGGTTTGATAGCGCCATCACAAATGGTGGAGCAGTGATCGATCAACACGAAAATTTTGTTAAACAAACTTATAGAAACAGATGTTGTATCACGGGACCAAACGGCAAATTAAATCTCATTGTCCCGATAAAACACAACTCTGACAAAAAATTACCTGTGTATGAAATTCTGATTTCATACGAGCAACCCTGGCAACGACTTCATTGGCGATCGCTCGAATCAGCTTACCGCAGATCTCCGTTTTTTGAATATTATGAATCCCATTTGCATGACTTGCTTTTCACCCAAACAGAATCGTTACTCGAATTAAATTCAAAACTCATCAAATGGATCATTTCGATGTTGGAAATAAAACTTGATATAACTTATTCTGAAGCTTATGTAGAGTCTGAGGTCAATTCAAATATCGATTTCCGCAATCATATTCACCCGGCGAAAAAATCGTCTGACGTAATTCCGAATTATATTCAGAAACGATATCATCAGGTATTCGAACCCAAAACAGGATTCATTGAAGATTTAAGCATACTGGATTTGCTTTTTAACGAAAGGAGAATCTGAAGCTGTAATTCTGATGTAAATC
>JAHEYM010000080.1 GCA_023251595.1 Bacteroidota bacterium | reverse complement strand
AGTCATCGGATGGATTGCTACCATGATACCTGTCAGTGTCGCAACTCCTTTGCCACCGCGAAAATCGGCAAATACGGGAAATATATGTCCGATAAGCGCAAGACAACCCAATAATATTTGAAGGTTCTGAAATTCATTTGTAAGAGGTATATATGTATGTTGGAAATAGGAAAGTGTGACGGCACAAAATCCTTTGAGCATATCCATTAGCAGGACAACAACTCCTGCCTTCACTCCTAAAACACGGATCGTGTTTGTTGCACCGGCGTTGCCACTTCCGTGCTTACGGACGTCCTCATTGAAAAAAAATTTACCTATCCAGACAGCTGAGGGAATTGATCCGAGCAGATATGCAAATACAATAATCAGCGAAATACTTCCGATTTCCATTATTTCTCCTCATCTTCCTTATCAAATGTTTTCTTGATAAAATCATTTTTCTTGCGTTCGGTTGAAAGCATGAATTGATAAAGATTTTTATTGTCGTCTGTTTTAGCAATTTTTTTCTCAGGTTTCATTTCCCTGATGATCTTATTGAATGCCTCGTTTGAAGAAATGGCTTGCATCACACCTCTTGTATAGCTAAAGAAATACCAGTTGGCTCCATCGAGCTCTAAATATATATTAAGGACATCACCACTGCGTTTCCGCATCACTTCGATCGTACCCCCAACCTGACGATTAACCTGTGTCTTTAATATATTTCCTACGCCAATTAATCCGGAACTCCTGAATGATTTATATTCAGGTTTATATGCCATTTTCAAATCAGTGAAGAAAATACTCTGATTTAATTCCTGCGGGAATTTTTTATATGCACCGTAGAGGTTCATTTCGGAAATTAATTGACCTGCTTTTTCTTTGCCGACTAATTCTGCCATTCCTTTTTCATAAGTCGGACGGTTGTCGTTTGTAGGTGTGAGTATCGCCGTTGACAGAATATGGTCAGCCATTATTTTCATTGCATCCTCGTTGAAGAAGAAATCGAGGATGAGGAGGAGATCCATATTTGCATTGTGATTCGCCGGTTTATAGGTTGCATTTCCAACCGTATTCATTTTAACCTGTCCAAGATTCCCGCCAATATTTATTTTCCCTTCACCATAAATTTCACAATCTTTTGTTTTAAGACTGACCAGGTTTCCGGGGAGTGCATTGTTTAATAATTTATCTGCCGGAGCAATCCTGTATTCTTTTGCATCTTTATCATATATAAGATTTCCATCCGCGGAAATAATATCAATATCTGCTGATCTTAATTTTGAGGAGAGGAATGCGGGATATATGATTGTAGTATCAGCTGCAAGCAGAATTCCGGCAGAAACAACTCCTCCTTTATCATCCCTCAACTTTGACGAAATTGGAATAGAGATGGAAGTTGGATTAATACCGCCATTAAATGAAAACCAATCCGGTTTCATCGGATCGCACATATATTTTAATTTGGAAAATCCTTTGAAATTAAGGAATTGACGTGATGCCTGCAATTCGACGTCTCCCTTATATAAAAATTGGGCACCGAGGGAGAATGTGGTATCAGAAATTGCGCCCACAGCGGTTGTCTGAAGTGCAGTATCCACACCAATAGAAGTAAAGTGAATAACCTCCTTGGTTTTTGTCTGATCGATGAAATCATAATCGGCTGTACCGGAATAGCTTTTTCTGCTTGCAATTTTTAATTCGCCGTTATACATGTTGTGATACTTGGTCACATTGTTGGCAATAATTTTAGCATTTGAAAACGGGTCCATGTTTGCCTTTCGTCGTACGAGCACATTTCCGCTATCAGGGAATATTGAAGCATCGGCTACTACAATATATTGCACGCCTTTCGCACGTATGATAAATTCACCATAATTATATTCGGCTTCCGGTGCTACAAATCGTAACGAGTCCTGATCGGGGTGAACAGAAATAAATTGAGAACCCTGCAAACTGACAGCATTCTCGCTTCCCGCCACAGCCTGACTGGAAGCCATTTTAATACTTTTCTGATCCATTAACCAGGTGAACTTATCTATAAAACAAATATACTGATTAATCGGAAATTTCACCGGTGAAATACCACCATTTGATTTAAATTCACCCGAGCGCTTTGTAAAGTCGATATCAGCCTGCATATTTTTTGCTTCGAACGCAAGTTGTGATTCAGCTTTTGCATTGATTCGAAAATCGGCTGTATCGGAACGGAATTTATTTTCCTGATATTTAAATAATTTTGCTTCCAGATCCGACTCAGCAAAATTCATTATCCCATGCCCTGCAAGTCCTTTTGGTGCCAGTTCAAGATCTCCTTTAAAAGTAGCCTGACCTTCATAGAAATCAAAGATTTGTTTTTGTCCGAAAACAAACATTACATCCTCGTAAGGTTTCCAATGAATTCCGACGTCTGATACTTTCACGGCAGGATATTCGGTGCCACTCAGAACGCCTTTATCGACAATATAACTTTGTGCTGTCGCATTGGTAGAATCAGGAAAAAATACAAAATTATTGGAAGTCGTAGTTGAAGAAAGATATTTAAGCACACCATCACCAAGAAGTCCGCGATTGCTGAGATTGATGGTTTTGAAATAAGTTCCTTTGCCTTTATATGCGGGAAAACCACCCGGGGGCGTTTGTCGGATAAGTCCAAGAGAGTAATCGGGTTGAAGTTTGAGTGTATCTTTAAATTCCGGAAAAATGTCGGCTGAAACGAGAGATCCGCCGAATGCAAGACCTTCTCGTGTAAAGTTATCGAGCGAATCGATAGAGAAGGGAGTGAGGTGGAAATAGAAATTATCTTTTGTATATACTCCCTGCTGAATAGATTTATAATCGTAATAAACATAAGAATCTTTCTTGGAATTAAATATGGGATATTCGGGATAATCTTTCACCCCGGATTTATTAAACGGTTGATCGATCAACAAATCGCCTGTAATATTTCTTAATACGCTCTTCACGTAAACCAGAGGATATCGTCCGGATGAATCCGGTTTAAATGCTTCTACTTTGATTCGCAATGAATCGACATTATCAAGATTAATTTTAAAATTATCATAATCGAAGCTGAAATTCTTCCCGTAAAAATCAAAACGCCCGGCTTTCACCACACCTGCAAAATCAAAATTTCTGTTTTTCTTTACGGTGATATGACTTTCTTTCGGGATACAATATACATTTTGAGAATCAGAAAGAAAAACCTGTTTAACGCCTACCATGTCGATATCGAAATTAAGAAGACTGAGACTGGCATTAGGTTTATTGACGATACTGGATTCAAAAAGAATTACGTCATAATCTGTTTTCCCTATTTTAGCATTCAGGTAATATTGAAGACGATCTTTTACTGTTACCTTATCTGTAGATAAATCATATAAAACAAATCCCTGATTGGCAAGCGATATAAGAAAATTCCGCATACTGGTTATATCAACTCTCATGTCGCTCGCAAGATCCTGCGCATAGAATTCTTTACTTCCGATTTTATCTATAAAATTTTTAATTTTCACGAAAGGATGTACGTCTGAGATACCTTGAATTTTATTAAACCTATAGTCACGATAATAGTCGGAAGACTCAAAGTTTGCAAACGCTTCACCGCTACTGGATAACATTTTAAGCGCCATAACAGGATCATCAATTTTCCAGTACAATACATCGAAATAAAGATCAAGATGATGATATGAATCGAAGTATGGCGTTTTTCCCATTCCTTCATCTGAGCGAATCAAAGCGAGCTCCCTTTCGGCATTTATATATTTGAACTCGACGCCGGGATGATATATAGAATCCTTGTCGTAATAAAAAGTGATTGCAGCTCTT
This sequence comes from Bacteroidota bacterium, assembly GCA_023251595.1. GTDB lineage: Bacteria > Bacteroidota > Bacteroidia > AKYH767-A > JABDAW01 > JAHEYM01. Next base: position 7,953 of record JAHEYM010000080.1, on the reverse strand, counting down.
GAGGAAGTAATTTTATCCGGCTTCACATTAAAACTTTTAGAAGCTGCGATTAAGAATGGTTTTTTCTCCCGATAGAAGACAAGATATGCATCCTGATCTTTACTGCCCGATCCCTGCATTCGTGAACCATGCATGGAAAATCCGCCGATGAAGTCGATGCCTCTTTGAATCTCTTTAATCTGAAGACGTTTATTATAAGATTCAAAACGGGGATAAGTTGCATTTTCGGGGGTGACGTTAGCCAAAAGTTTATCGGTCAATCTGCCGATTAACGGATTGTTGAAATATCCTTTGTGATAGAATACACAGGAATCTGCGATCCACTCAAATCCGGAAACGTCAATACTGTATTTACTAAGAAATGCGTAAACTGTGTCGGGACTTAGTCCTCCTCTTAAGAAATTAATTTTTCCGCCTTCACCATAAAACAAAGCTTTCGTCGGATAATAAATTCCTTTTGTTTTATATATAACTGAACTGTCTCCTTTGGAATAATCCGTTAAATTCAAATCAGGAAATAAAATTTTCGGAATGGAATCGAAATCGAAAGTGTAATTATTATTGTCCGAAACCCAACGTGTTGAAGAGGTAGTGAAGAGTGTATTCGTGAGGAAAAGGTTGTTGCAAATATTAATATATTGTGTATAATATTTATTTGAACCGGTCAATAATTTATCGAGAGAGGATTGCCAACCGAAAAAACTATTATCAGGTTGATTTGATTGTACAACACTGATTAATGTATATAGATAATTTTTGAAATCGGGAAATGCCTTCATTCTCTTCTTCAGCATCGAATTGGCAGTTCGGTAAACCGCTTCCATCTGTGAGGGAGAAAGTTTGGTACTTGCCGAACTGTATGTATAATTGAATCCGGGAATATCTTTCATTCTTTTCGCAAGTACAGCGTTCGCTTGCTTATACATTGCTTCTTCATCTTTAGGATTTCTGGCAGGACCTTTCCAGATCGCGTTAAATTCCGCCATGACATCTGCAGCTTCTTCTTTGTTTGTTTCCTCAAGAAAAGTTTGCATTTCGTTTACAAACTTTGTAGCATCGGCACTAAAACTTTTAATGGTAACCTGAGAAAATGATTTATGTTGAAAAACAAAAAGGAACGCGATCGTAAAACAAAAGACCAAACAAAGGAGACGACGAAAAGGCAAAAATGAAATAGATGATAAACGGTTCATAGTTGGATGAGCTTTCCACATTGTCGAAGTACAAAGATAGTTAAATTGATTTAACAACAACGTAGGAAAATAGATGGTGGTCTAAGAGGATATAAACAATTTATCCTCAGAGGGAATGCACAATTTTGATGAAGTCTTCAGCGATCAAAGAAGCACCACCGATAAGTCCACCATCCACGTCGGGCATGGCAAAAAGGGTAGAGGCATTTTTGGCATTGCAACTTCCACCGTAAAGAATTGAAATGCTTTCTGCCTGACTTGCCCCTGCGAATGTTGCAATTTCGGAGCGGATAAATTTGTGCATCTCCTGTGCTTCATCGGGTGTAGCTGTGAGACCTGTGCCTATAGCCCAAACGGGTTCGTATGCAATAACGATCTCGGAAACTTGTTGCGGAGTGAGATCCTTTAATGCAATCATTAACTGATTTCTCACTACCTGAAAGTGATGCGATTGATTTCTTTCTTCAAGTTTTTCGCCACAACAAAAGATTGGATTCAGTCCGGCAGCTAATGCGAGTTTAATCTTCTGCGCGATCATCTCATCCGTTTCACCAAAAATATTTCTTCGTTCCGAGTGGCCAAGAATTACATATTCAGCGCCGGTAGAACGGATCATCTCTGCGGAAACTTCACCCGTAAAAGCACCGGAGGTATATAGACTGCAATTTTGAGCAGCGACATGAAGCCCGAATGCCCTTTTAAAAATCTCTGCTATTCCATGAAGATGGATGAATGGAGTTGCAAGAATAATTTTTGTGCTTTCATCTGAAAAATTCCCTAGAAGATTTGTGATTGAATTCGCCAGATTAATTCCTTCTGAATATGATTGATTTAATTTCCAATTAGCTGCGGCAATTCTGATTCTCATATTTCCTCAAAAAATACTATGTTTCTAAACGCGTTCATTTAATTTTGAAAATTCAGGATAATAATCCGTCAATCTGTCGCCGGAGAGAATAGGTAAAACATTCGAACTATCAGGATCTAGACAGAAGCGAACATCCTCATCAATATTTAATTTTTTTAAACGAATTCGATGAGATGAATTTTCGAGAAAAGAAAATAAATCGTTGGAAGCGTTATCATAAAGTTGCATCGCCGCTTTGGATGAATCACATTCGGTAATAAATTTTCCGCTTTTAATTAATTTGCGTGTTACTGCACCGGCAAATAAAGAATCTTCGAGATTAAATTTGTTTTTCCAACCGGCACACATACACAATATATCTAATTGTTTTTCGCAGAGATATTCGCATAAAATTTCGAGATTTACAAAACTGCAGATAATCACAAGAGCTGCGTCTGCCGTGGCTTTTATCGCTCTTGTTCCGTTGGTAGTGGAGAAAACAATTTCTTTTCCGCGAATTTTTTCATCCCGGAAACTGAAAGGTGAATTTCCGAAATCAAAACCTTCTATTTTTTCACCTCCTCTTTCGGCAGCAGCGAGGAACCCTTTATCCTGAAACCATTTGCATTCTTCGAGAGTCTCTACAGGAATAACAGTTTTAGCGCCGTTTGCGAATGCCACACAAATGGAAGAAGTAGCTCTCAGGATATCTATAACTACAACCGCAGAATTTTTGTAGCCGAAGTGAGGGAGGAGTGCGGGCGAGAAACAAGTTTCGATTTTATTCATGATCAGGAGAGGTCTCTCTCTCGCCTGAGGCGAGACGAGATGACAAATATGGAATTAGCTCTTATAGAAAGGAATTTTGACAACTTTAGCTGCGATGTCTTTATCACGAATTTTTATTTTTATTTCACTTCCCTCTTTTGATAATTCAGATGGAACATAACCTAATCCGATTGCTTTTTGAAGAGACGGAGATTGTGTGCCGGAAGTTACAATTCCAACTACATTTCCGGTATGATCAGTTATTTCATAACCATGACGGGGAATTCCGCGTTCGGTCATTTCAAAACCAACCAATTTCTTTTTTGTGCCTTCTTCTTTTTGTTTTTTTAGTGTAGTTGAATTGGTAAATTCCTTGGTGAATTTTGTGATCCATCCTAATCCCGCTTCAAGAGGTGATGTCGTATCGTCGATATCATTTCCATATAAACAAAATCCCATTTCGAGACGCAACGTGTCGCGGCAACCGAGACCTGCAGGTTTAATATTATATTGAACGCCTGCTTCAAATACAGCATTCCATATTTTCTCCGCATATTCATTTTCAAAATATAATTCGAATCCACCAGCGCCGGTATAACCTGTTGCAGAAATTAAAACATTATTCACTCCGGCTAATTTCCCTTTTTGAAAAGAATAATATGGAATTGCCGCAAGATCGACATGGGTAAGGGTCTGCAAAATTTTAATAGCATTCGGACCTTGAACGGCAAGCAGTGAAGTCTGATCAGAAATATTATGCATTTCTACATTTGCGGTGTTACGTGAAACGATCCAATCCCAGTCTTTATCAATGTTTGAGGCATTTACCACCAACATATAAGAATTTGCATCAAGACGGTAAACCAACAGATCATCAACGATTCCTCCTGTCGCATTTGGCAGACATGAATACTGAGCTTTGCCATCAGTCAATTTCGACGCATCGTTTGATGTTACACGTTGAATCAGATCCAGCGCATTCGGACCCTTGAGAATAAATTCGCCCATGTGCGAAACGTCGAATACACCGACAGATTTTCGAACTGCCTCGTGTTCATCATTGATTCCCGTGTATTGAACGGGCATCATATAACCGGCGAACGGTACCATCTTAGCACCGAGTTTTACGTGAATGTCAGTGAGTGCGGTGTTTTTTAGCGTTTCGGTTTCCATGTCAGTTGATAGGTTGATGGGTTGATATGTTGATAGGTAGAGACGTTGCATGCAACGACTGATAGGGCAAAATTACTAAATCTCTCCGACTAATTCTTTGAAATAGGAGAGATATCGGGTTTTAAGCGAATCGACGGAGTATTTTTGGATCACGGTCTCGCGACCTGCTTTGCCAATACTGCTGCGTAGGGCGGGACTTTCGATCAAAGCGGAGAGTTTTTCAACCCAAACATCTTCACTAGCTGATAGAAAACCGTTCACGCCATCCTGAATGATCTCGATATTCACACCAACGGGCGACATGATACAAGGGATTTCGAGTGCCATATATTGAATTCCTTTAAAACCGCATTTTCCCATCGACCATTCATCGTTCGGAAGCGGCATGATACCGATATCGATTTCGTTGAGGTCATGAATTTCGGATTCCTTCTTCCATGCGATCCCATTGAGATTAAGTTCCGCATTTTTGAAAGTTGGATCGCCGATCAGTTTGAAATAAACTTTTTCACCATATTTCTCCTTTATTTTATACAGAAAATTCAACCCGAATTCAAAGTGTTTAATGGTTGTGTGAGATCCCGTCCAACCGATACAAACTTTCTGTTTTAAACCGACAGGACTTGATCTTTTATGATAATTTGTATCGATGACGGTGGGAACAATCTTTACGTTTTTGTTATGTTGAAGTGCATATTGTGCGAGAAAATTATTGCCTGCGAAAACCAGATCTGCCAAACCGATAATATCGGCTGTTTTCTCCGGTTTTTTGAGCCAACCGAATCTGCGGTTTCCTTCAGAAATATCATAGAGCCATATCGCATCATCAAAATCGAAAATAATTTTTGCACCCGATTTCTTCATTTGCCGCTCGAACAGCGTGTTTCCTGTCATAAATGCCTCGCGATAAATGAAGATGATGTCGAAGTGTTTACTATTCATCATATCGCGGGTTCGTTTAATAAAACCCTTTGCAGCAATGCCTATCTTGCTTAAATACTTGCCTTCCGCATAGATAACTTTGTCGTCTTCTTCATCCAATATATAAGACAGCTCACATTCAAAACCGTTTGCCTCAAGAAACGGAACAAACTGCTCATATCGAAACCGCTGTCCGGGTGAGCGACCGGGACGGTGAGCACCGATGAAAAGGATGGAGTGGGGGGAATTCATTCGGATGCAAAGATAGTTATTAGGGGTTAGGTGTTAGGGGTTGGGTGTTAGAGCAAAAAGAAAGGAAAAAAATGAAAGAGTGAATAGCCTCCTGCTTTAGCTGGAGGGGAATGAAAGAGTGAAGGAGTCATTGAAAATTCCCCTCTTGGGAGGGGCAGGGGTGGGTTGAAGGCGTAAAATGTTGCGAAAAAAGAAACCGGGAAAAATCTCCTAATTCCTAATTTCTAATTCGTAATTTTACCGGCACCAAACTACAGAATCGCCATGCTCAAGATAGAACCCGAACCCGCTCTTGTAAAAAAATCTGCTTCATTTGTTTTTGCCTATTTATCTGATTTTAATAATTACAAAGAATTGATGCCTGAGCAGGCGGCGAATTGGGTTTCGACAACTGAGAATTGTTCATTTACTATTCAGGGAATCGCGACACTTGCATTGAAGTTCGAAAATAAAATTCCTGAAACAGAAATACATATTGTAAAAGACGGAAAGGCGCCTTTCGATTTTAAAATTTCAGAATTTATAAATCAAGTTGGTGAAGAGACTGAAGTGAAATTAATTATGACTGCCGATGTAAATCCGTTTGTGAAAATGATGGCAGAAAAACCCCTCACTAATTTTATGGAATCGATTCGCAGGAAGTTTATTAAGGCGATGGAAAATTAATTAAAAATTAAAAATTAAAAATTAACAATTAAGAATTAACAATAGACAGTGGCTTTGTTGCACAAATATTCTATTACGTACAATGAAGTCAACATCAACCGTAATCTTATTTTCAACACAGAGATCGCAGAGTTGACTGAGTGTCACAGAGAAATGTTCTGAATTATTTTTCATGTTAAGAAGATCGGATTCTGCCTCTGTGAAACTCCGAAAACTCAGTGCACTCAGTGTTGAAAATTGCAAGCCAACCAATTTTAATTACCTAATTATTTCCCGCAAAGCCGCAAAGAAATGAGACACTAATTTCACAAATTTTCACGAATTATTTATTAAATATAAATTTATCATAATTAATCATAAAAATCAGCGTCATCTGCGTTCTAGTTTTGCGAAGCTCAAGAGCAATTTTTCTTTGTGAACCTTAGTGTCATTGCGCCTTAGTGGCAGAATGCGAGTTTAAAAAACAAATTCTATTTCTTTAAACCATGCCGTATATTTTATTCCATCTTCACCCGAAAGCAACAACCGTCCGGTTTCATCAACATTTTTAAGAATAGCTTTTATTTTATTTAATCCGATTTTATATTCTCTTAATTCGTCGTAACCCAATAAATTATTCAAATATTCTTTTTGAATATTAGCGCTTGAAAATTCATTCCGGAGTTGAAGATATCGTTGTTCGATTGCAATCGCTAACGTTGCAAACACTTCCATATTAATTAAATTTTTATTTGAAATCTGAGCAAGCGAAATAGGATTCGAAATCTCCGGAGGAAATATTTTCTGATTTACATTTAATCCGATTCCAACAACAGAATTTACAAATGAATTTCCGCGAATAGAATTTTCAATCAGAATACCCGCAACTTTTTTTTCACCAAAATAAATATCGTTCGGCCATTTAATCAGAAATTGTTGACCGATAATCTTTTTCAACGCATCTATCACGGCAAGAGAAATTACCTGATTCAACAAAAACTGACGTGTCGGTTCAAGAAAAGTCGGGTAGAAAATGAAGCTGCATAGCACATTCATCCCCGGCTCTGAAACCCAAACTGAACCCGTTTGTCCACGACCTGCGGTTTGATCGATTGTTAGTATTGCAGTTCCTTCGGGAGGATGATTTTCCTCCAACAACTTCTGCGCATGGGTGTTGGTCGATGCCAAAGAATCGAAAAACAACAAGTTTTGCGCAGTAAAAAGGGTGGGGATAGAAGTTTTATTCAACAAAATGTTGTAATTTTGGGGTCAAATTTAACATTGTCTGACCAGAATGCCCATGATTGTAAATTTTAATCGCGTTTGATGCGCACACAGAGAAAGCAAACTCGCACCGCAGCGAAAGTTGATCTATCAGCCGCCCTGGCACAAAGCGTGATCGCGGGCATGATCGAAAAAAAAGGCAAAGAAATCGTAAGCCTTAACTTCAAAGACCTCAAGAATACATTTTGCGATTATTTCATCATTTGTCACGCAGATTCGCGGACGCATGTGGAATCTATCGCAAAATCCATCGAAGAGGAAGTTTATAAACTCACAGGTGAAGAACCCTGGCACAAAGAAGGCTTTGAAAATGCAGAATGGATCTTGCTCGACTATATCAATGTTGTTGCGCACGTTTTTTTGCACGAAGCAAGAGGATTCTACGGAATCGAAAAATTATGGGCAGACGCTGACATTGAAAAAATTAAAGGAGATAGTTGAAATCGGAATAATTGTCAGTAATTTTAACGAATTAACCGATGGCACCTCGTTTGGAATCCCGGTACGATTTTGATACAAAAAAACTAGATAATGGCAGAGAACCCGAAGGAGGGAGAGAATCAGGAAAAGAAAGGTAAAAGTCCCAACAAACCCACAGGGGGTAAGTTTCCTAAGTCGCCCGCTCCGAAATTTAATTTCAATTTTTATTGGATATACGGCATCATCATAGTCGTCTTTATTCTTGTCAATTTCGTCAATTGGGGTGGAGGTGTGAAGAAGACTTCTTGGCAGGTCGTTGAACAGTATATCGCAAGCAAGGATGTTGAAAAGATCGTTGTCGTCAATAAAGATGTCGCGGAAGTTTATATTAAGAAAGACAAACTGAAAGACCCGAAATTCAAGGATATCAGCACCAAACCGATTACGAAT
>JAHEYM010000439.1 GCA_023251595.1 Bacteroidota bacterium | reverse complement strand
TAGATGATGATCCGGGCGATTTTGGAATCTTCGGAATTGAAATGTTGGTCGATCACGTGTTTCGTTTTATGGAGCAAAAAGATGTTTTAAGTTTTGATGAAACCCGGGGTGTTAACGATCATATCGATTATCAATCTTATAAAACAAATTATACGGTGATAGAGAAATGTTTTCAATCGCCCAACGGACATTTAATGATGAATAAAAGTCAGGAAAGCGGACTCGTATTTTTTAATGATACGCTCGCACACTCTGCAACCATCATGATTAAAGATGTTCGTGGAAATACCGCCACACTTGATTTCGATATTCAAAGTAGTCCATTTAATATAAAAGTTGGAGCGCAAAATGCAGATCATGTTTTTCTTTGGAATGTTACCGATTCCGCCGAATGGAGTACAAGTAAAAATCAAGCTAGTCAGGAAAATTTTAAAGTTAAATTTCCGATCGGTTCGTTGTTCGACACTTTGTATTTTCATTGGTCAGTCGAAAATTATACTTATTCTAAACTATTTCATCTCTCAGATCCATTTATTCCACTTAAATCTGCTTATACCTTATCGATAGAACCGAATGCAGGACTCACGCCGGAACTTCAACCAAAAGCATTAATTGTGGCTGTGGACAAAAGTGGTAATCGCTCGGGACTTATCACCACTTACGAAAATGGTTTTTTAATCACTAAACCTGTTGTATTTGGTGATTTTTATGTTGATGTAGATACCGAACCGCCAACGATCGAGGAGCTTGCGCCGAATGCAGATGGAATGTTTCAATTCAAAATTGCAGATGCTCTCTCAGGAATTAAGTCATACCGCGCGGTACTTAACGACAAATGGATTTTAATGAATTTAGATGGTAAAACGGGAATTTTAACGCAAGCCGAGAAAATAGATATTCCCGAAAACAGTCACCTTGTTTTGACTGTGACAGATCAAAAGGATAATGTTAAAGTTTTGAGTTTGAGACTGCGTTAGTTGTTTTAAGTGAAAGAAGGAAAGAAGGAAAGAAGGAAAGAAGGAAAGTGGGAATGGTGAAATTGAACCAAGATTCCGTCATCAATTTGTTAGTAAATGAGATAATGATTTTGGATTCCCCATGAATTTATTTGTAATTTTGCTTTGAATTCAAGCCCCTCTTACAATGAAAAATCAAATCGTCGGAGTTATCATTCTTTTGGTAGTACTACTTTTACCATTTAGATACGCCTTTCTTGTTACCGATAAACCAACACTGTTTATGCCATTAAACATGGTGCTCGTTGTTACCGGTGCGCTTATTGCTACCTGGCTTTTTATGGAAAAACCAATCGGGAAAGCGAAGAAGAAATAGAGGTTATAAGGTCCGAATGATTTTGGTGATTGGGATCTGATTTCTGTAGTTCCATTATTCACTTTTTCCCTCCAGCTAAAGCAGGAGGCTATTCACTCTTTCCCTCCAGCTAAAGCAGGAGGCTATTCACTCTTTCACTCCAGCTAAAGCAGGAGGCTGTTCACTCTTTTCTCTTTCTTCACCAAAACTAATTTCAAATTGTGTAAATTAGCCCGCATGAAAGTAATCGTTTTCTTTGTCACCATATTCCTCATGTCGGGCGGTGAATTTTTCGCACAAACAACCCCTCGACAAGCTCAGGGACCCGAAAATCTGAGCATAAAGCAGGATTCTGATACAAATAAGAAGAAAGAGAACAGTAAGGATTCACCAAATCACCAAATCACCAAATCACAGCTTGACAGCGAACAACGGCGGCTGGCAGCGTGCTTCATGTATTCGAAAGCGTTCGGATTTGAGATTGATACCATCGTAAACGAAACGCTCTATCGTTGTGCAAGAGAATGGCTTAACACGCCATACGCATGGGGCGGACGATCAAAATTTGGTGTCGATTGCTCCGATTTCGCTTCGGTAATGTATGACAGTGCTTATCATATTAAAGTTTCGGGTGCCTGTGGAGACATTTATGCCGATATGAATCCCGTCTCCAAAACACAATTACGCGAAGGGGATCTCGTATTTTTTAAGATATGGGGAAATGGTCTTTCACACGTAGGTATATACCTGTGTCATAATAAGTTTGTTCATGCCAGCAGCGGTTATGGAGTTATCGTAAGCGATCTGGATGAGCCTTATTATAAACAGTATTATTTCACGGCAGGTAGACATAAAAGTCTGTAAATTTCGATGACATGGCTAACGATAAAACTCTGATTCTTAATGCAATTCAAATTCGTAACCGAATTAACAGGATCGCTTATCAGATATACGAGGATAATTTTGAAGAAAAAGAAATTGTAATTGCAGGCATCGTTTCGAGTGGCTATGAACTTGCGAAAAGAGTGAAATCTGTCTTGAAAAAAATTGCACCTTTCGAAGTGCAGCTTCTCAAAATTATTATCGACAAGAAGAATCCATTGAAAAATGATATTAAGCTGGATGTAAAACCCGCTTCACTGAAGGGAAAAACAGTAATCATTGTTGATGATGTAATGAACTCCGGGAAGACAATGGCTTATGCCATTCAACCTTTTTTGCAAATCGCGGTGAAGAAAGTGAGAACCGTTGTTTTAGTAGACCGTGACCATAAAGCATTTCCGGTGAGCGCCGATTTTTTCGGTATCTCACTCGCTACCACAATCCAAGAACATGTTATTGTCGATTTTTCGCCGGGGAATGATGAAGTCTATCTTACATAAACTTCCCTCTCCGTTTGGGAGAGAGACCGATGGTGAGAGAAAAGTCGATTCTGGCTGCAAAGGTACGAAGACACTAAGTTATTTTAAAATCTCCACTAATTTTGTTTTCACATTTTCGAAATACAAACTTCTGAATGCTATCGTTCCATCAGGAAGAATAACAAGAAAAGTGGGTGTTTTTTTCAGGTTGAAACGCGCCGGAATCCTCGAATCTGCACCACCCGAATCAATGACGTTGATCCAACCAGCATTATTCTCCTTTATAGCTTGTCGCCATTCGCTATTCATATTATCGATTGAACAGGCAAAAATTTCGAGACCTTTAGTCTTTTCTTCCCCATAAAATTTCTTCACATCCGGAAGTTCATCCCGACAATGCTCGCACCATGACGCCCAGAAAATCAGCAGAGTAACCTTATTCTTCTTTGTTTCCACTTTAAGCGAATGAACAACGCCACTCGAGTCAGCGGCTTCGAGATCTGGTACGACAGTTCCTGCTCCAACCCGATTGTTTTCATTTATCTTTTT
>JAHEYM010000079.1 GCA_023251595.1 Bacteroidota bacterium | reverse complement strand
AACTCCTCTGAAACCATATTTAATGGAAATGTGACCACCGGCAATATCGGCGATCATTTTTGGGATGAAGAATGGGTTGAAACGAGGTGTTCCGTCACCTTTAGCGAAATCGAAACACTCTTCCTGAAAGGTTTTCAAGCCACCGATACCTGAACCCCAGATTACGCCTGCACGATCAAGATCGATGGTCGTAACGTCGAGGGCAGAATCCAACATTGCCTGATGAACCGCAGCGAGTGCGTACTGTGCATACGGATCGAGGCGACGGGCTTCTTTTTTCTCGAAATAGGCAAGCGGATCAAAGCCTTTCACCTCACAGGCGAAACGCGTTTTGAATTTGGTAGCATCAAATTTCTGAATGAAATCAGCACCGCTAACACCTGCAACGAGGTTGTCCCAGTACTCACCTACGGAATTTCCAAGGGGAGTAACAGCACCAAGCCCTGTTACGACGACTCTCCTTAGCTCCATCAGCAGGAAAAGTTACTTCGTGTTTTTCTCGATATATTCAATGGCCTGGCCTACTGTGGCGATCTTTTCGGCCTGATCATCGGGAATTGCGATGTTAAATTCTTTTTCAAATTCCATGATGAGCTCAACGGTATCGAGTGAGTCAGCTCCCAAGTCGTTGGTGAAGCTTGCTTCGAGCGTAACTTCTTTCTCATCGACTCCAAGCTTGTCAACAATGATTGCCTTTACTCTAGATGCAATGTCTGACATTTTGCGTGTTTTTTAAAATGAAGGTGCAAAGGAACGAATATTTAAAGTAATGACAAAAAAACCTTTTTGTTTTTTATCCTGTAAATCTCTCCATGATGACCATAATGAGGGCAGCGAGTAATGCGGAGACCGGAATTGTGAGAATCCATGCCCATACAATATTAATAGTGACTCCCCAATGAACCGCTGAAACACGTTTTGTGATGCCGACACCGATAATGGCTCCGGTGATGGTATGCGTTGTGGATACAGGGATTCCGAGGGCTGCTGTACCGAAAAGTGTTGCTGCGCCTGCTGTTTCAGCCGAGAATCCTTCGAAAGGCTTGAGTTTAGTGATTTTTTGTCCCATGGTCTTAACGATTCTCCATCCCCCAAACATAGTTCCGAAAGCGATCGCACCCTGACAAGAGAGGACAACCCAAAGTGGAATCTGACTGTTCTCTGTAATTCCGGTTATTGACGTCATCGAGATCAGGGCTACATAAATGATTCCCATCACTTTCTGCGCGTCGTTACCTCCATGTCCCAGACTATATAAAGCTGCGGAGATTAATTGCAATCGCCTGAAATGTCGATCTACTTTTCGTGGAGAGAAGTTTTTACAGATATTCAGTAGTAGCTTGGAGAGAAAGAAGGATAAAACGAGGCCAATGATGGGTGAGAGGAAAATAAAAAGAACGATTTTCATGATACCGGACATGATGACTGCTGCGAAACCCCCTTTCACGATGGCTGCGCCCGCGAACCCTCCCACTAGCGTATGGGATGAACTTGATGGAATACCGAGCCACCAGGTCAGAAGATTCCAAATAATTGCAGCAATTAATCCACTCGCAATCATCGGAAGTGTCACGATATCGGCATGTACAATGCCTTTCCCGACCACTTTGGCTATATGGACATCGAAGATCAAAAAAGCGATAAAATTGAAGAATGCCGCCCAGATGACTGCAAAAAACGGCGAAAGGACTTTTGTTGAAACGACTGTAGCAATTGAATTTGCAGCATCGTGAAATCCATTGAGAAAGTCGAAAACCAGTGCCAGAATAATTACAACGATCAAAAATTCCATCAGAAATATATAATATTATGTATGTTTAACGATGATCGATTCAATTACATTCGCAGCATCTTCGCATTTGTCGGTAGCAGTTTCAAGAGCACTTAATATTTCTTTGATTTTGATAATTTCCACCGCGTTTTTTTCTTCTTCGAATAAACGTGCAATGGCATTATCAAAAATATCGTCAGAATGATTTTCAATACTGTTAATTCTTACACATGCTTCTTTAATTCGGCCGACATTTTTCATGTTTCGCAATTCGTTGATCGCGGTATATAATTCCTCTGCCGATTTTTCGATCAGTTCCGCTAATTTCGGAATCGCCGGAATGAAATTCGTAACTTTATATAATTCAATTCTTTTAGCAGAACCGTGGATAAAATCAACAATATCATCGAGCGCTGAAGTAAGCATGTGTATGTCTTCCCGGTCGAATGGTGTGATGAAATTCAGGCTTAATTCGCGAAAGATTTCGTGTGTAATTTCATCTCCGATATGTTCGAGGTGTTCAATCTCTTTAATAAGTTCGCGACGTTTTGCTTCATCGGCAGTGTTCACCATTACCCTCAGAACTTTCGCTGTGGTGAGCAGGTTTGCGGATGCTTTTTCAAGCAAAGGAAAAAATTTCTTATCCTTTGGAACAAAAAATTTCAAAAACTGATCTATTCCCATTATATATTATATTTTACTGAATTTTTTATCAAAGAGTATTTTTAGGAAGGATGAAATAAAATTTTGTCGCGCAGATAAAGCAGATCAGATCTTGCAATTTAAATACATAAATCTTATCTGCGGAAATCTGCGGAATCTGCGCGCTATAAATTGAACATGATATTGTTATCAGAATAAATATGAAACTGTGATTCTTGGTACGAGGTCGAAATCTGTTTTGGCTTTTTCTTTTGCCGTTGAAGATTTATTTGTGCATTGATTGAAATATATATTTGGCATAATATGAATATTTTTTTCGGGGGTGAAGTCAATTCCTGCCACGCCAAACATTTCTTCTGTATTATTATAACCGCTGAAATAATACACATCTTTTTTGTAGTTGCGATCGGGATCGTAAAAATCGTGACGTACAAAAAATCCGAGTTTGTCTTTTAATATTGTACCGCGAATATAAAGGGAAGCTGTCACAGGTATTGCATTTACAGTATCAATTTTCGTTGGATTACTCATTAATGAATCAAGTGTATATTTTGTTTGAATTTGGGGTGAAACCTCGATGCCAATTGTGAATTTATCTGTTTGATAAGCGAGAAAAGCTTTCAGTGTGGTTTTTATTTTATGATAACCGGGTAGGATTAAAACTTTTTCCCAATCACCATATAAATCAAAAATCAATCTTCGTTTAAGAAAATTTGCATAGAAATCGGCATATACTTTTTTAAATCCGTTGGATTCGATTTTCGCAGCGGTGCCATTGCCGATCATGACATTCATTCCATAAGTTCCGAGCGAATCGAATCGGGTTTGCATCGCAATTCCGACATCATTCGAAACAGAAAACTTCCTTAAATCGATTGCTGTTTTTTCAATCGAACGATAAGCCCAGATTCTCTCCGAAAGTAAAGGGAAAGACGGGGTGTACATTTGTCCAGCAACAATATCCGTATTTGGAAGGATGTTTTTCCATCTGATATTTGCAAGTTTAAGATAAAACCCCCGATTTCCGTTACCCAGATTATCGTCTTTATTTTCGTAGGCAAGTAATAATTGCGTGGTGAAACGTTCACTTATATTATAATTATAGCCAAAATAAACTCTTCTTAATTCGAAAGCATTCGCATTTTTTCCCAGCCCTGAATACTGAGAACCAAAACTGGTCGATGAGGCGGCATGTACTTTATAATAGTAGTCACCAAACATGGATCCCCAAAGTTTACCTGTGGGGACAAAATCTGTCTTTTGTGCTGATGCAATTCCGCTCATCAGCAGAATTGTGAGGGTCAACCCTGCCAAAACTATTCTTTTAGTCAACATGCCGCAAAGGAAGAACAAAGTCCTTGAATACGGGTTGATTCAATGTTAAATAATTGTTAAGTTTAGCTTCGACATGCTCAGCGACCGACCTTCGACAGGCTCAGTATGCGGTCTTATTGAATAAAATTATTATTAAATCCTACGAATACCTTATGAACCGATTAACTTTGCGCTGAAACATGATTACAATATGAGCACGACGGGAGCGAAGATTCTGATAGTCGATGATGAACCTGATATCCTCGAATTTCTCCGCTATAACATGGTGAAGGAGGGCTTCGAGGTTTTCACAGCCGGAAATGGGATAGAAGGAATCAAACTTGCGAAACAACACAAACCTGACCTGATCATTCTCGACGTAATGATGCCCGAAATGGATGGGATTGAAGCATGTCGCAGGATTCGGGAGGAAAAGTCGTTGAGTCATACATTGATTATTTTCCTGACCGCCCGCTCTGAAGATTTTACAGAGCTTGCCGCTTTCGATGCCGGTGCCGACGATTATGTTTCAAAGCCAATCAGACCGAGAATACTTTTGAGCAGGATTCATGCACTTTTAAGAAGGAAGTCGGGTGAAAAGATTCAGGGAACCATACACGTCGGTGATCTTGAAATAAATCGCGAAAAATATTTAGTTTCAAAAAATGGTGTACAACTTGATCTTCCCAGAAAAGAATTCGAATTATTGTCACTACTTGCATCCAAGCCGGGAAAAGTTTTCACCCGACAAGACATTTTGGCGAAAGTGTGGGGACAAGATGTTTATGTTGGCGATCGTACCATCGATGTTCATATCAGAAAAATAAGAGAAAAAATCGGTGAAGAATCCATTCATACGGTGAAAGGCATTGGTTATAAATTCGAGCTTCTCTGATGACGGAAATTATTGTCATCATCATTTTATTTTTAATTATTATATTTTTATTAATCCGGTTATTTTATGTGAACACCGGACTTCGGAAAATCCGCAAAAACATTAATGATTACCGTTCCGAACAATTAAATACTTTAATTGCGGAGACTGAGGAAGGCAGCAGTTTAGCGCTTCTGGAGAAGAGTGTTTCTTCCTGGGTGAAAGAACGGAAGGAAGAAATGGAGAAAATGCAAAAAATGGAAACATACAGAAGAGAATATCTTGGAAATGTTTCTCATGAATTAAAGACGCCGATATTTAACATTCAAGGTTATGTAACAACATTATTGGATGGTGGAATTGATGATCCCGGTGTGAATAGAAAATATCTTGAACAAGCCGAAAAAAGTGTGGAACGGATGATCAGAATTGTAGAAGATCTGGAAGCGATTGCTCAGGTTGAAACCGGTGAGTTGAAACCCGAATTCGAGTCGTTCGATCTTGCGGCTATGGTGAAAGATATACTTGAAGCGCAGGAGTTGGCAGCAAAAAAACAGGAAATAAGACTAACTTTTCTACAAGATGAGTCGAAGAGTATGCCTGTCCTAGCAGATCGTTTCTGGCTCCGTCAGGTGATCACAAATCTTGTCACCAACTCAATTATTTATGGAAAAAAAGGTGGAGAAACCCGCATCCGGCTTCACGATGCAGGAGAATCTGTTTTGATCGAAATTGCAGATACCGGTATCGGAATTTCGCAGGAACATCTTCCCCGAATTTTCGAAAGATTTTACCGTGTCGACCAAAGCAGATCGCGCGACAGAGGCGGCACCGGACTGGGTTTGGCAATCGTGAAACATATTCTTGACATTCATAATTCCGTGATAGAGGTAATTAGTACAGAAAATGTGGGCACAGTATTTTCTTTCAAGCTGAAGAAAGGTTAATTTCGGGGTCTGAATTTTCTCTATGACCAACATTGCAATTTTCGCATCCGGAAACGGTTCGAATGCCGAAAGAATTATCACGTATTTTAAGAATCACGCTCACACAAAAGTTGTATGTATCGTGAGTGATCATCAGGATGCAATTGTTTTAGATAGAGCAAAAAAATTGAATGTTCCATCGTATATATTTTCAGGGAAACAATTTAAGGAAGGAACAGAGATTATTAAACTGATGCAGGAATTGAAAATTGATTTTATCATTCTTGCAGGATTTCTCCGTTTAATTCCTGAGAATTTTATTCACATATTTCCAAATCGAATTATTAATATTCACCCGGCATTATTACCAGATTTTGGTGGAAAAGGAATGTATGGTGAAAATCTCTTCAGGACCGTTCTTGATTCGGGTGAAAAAGAAAGTGGAATTACCATTCATTATGTAAATGAAAATTATGATAAGGGTGAAATTATATTTCAAACGAAATGTTTGATTGATGAGAATGAGACGATCGACACGTTGGAGAAGAAAATTCATAAATTGGAATATGAGCACTATCCGAAGATCATAGAAAAGCTAATTAACAATTAACAATTAACAATTAACAATGAGCAATTAACAATGACTGAATATTGTGATTTTGTTTTTCAATTGTTAATTGTTAATTGTACATTGTTAATTTATTTATTCTTGCAAAACCTAAACGAATGATTACAATTTATACAGACGGTGCATCGCGCGGAAATCCCGGTCCGGGAGGTTATGGAACCTTGATGGTTTCCGGGCATCACAGGAAGGAACTTTCTGCGGGATTCCGACTCACTACAAATAACAGAATGGAGCTGATGAGTGTCATCGTCGGACTCGAAACGATTAAAAAAGAGGGCGAAGATGTATTGGTTTATTCCGATTCAAAATATGTTGTAGATGCGGTTGAAAAGAAATGGCTATTGAAATGGGAAAGAACGCATTTCCACCAAAAGAAAAACCCTGATTTATGGATTCGTTTTCTCAAAATATATAGAAAACACAATGTAAAATTTAAATGGATAAAAGGTCATAACGAACACCCGGAAAATGAATTATGTGACCGTTTAGCGGTTGAAGCAGCAATGGGTAAACAACTCGGCGTTGATTCGGTTTATGAGAGTCTTGCAGCGGCCGGAGAGAATTGATGAGTTTGTAGAGGCGTTGCATGCAACGACTTAGATTTGAAACAATTAAAATTCCCCTCCTGAGGGGGCGGGCTTGCTCGCCGAAGCGAAGGAGAGGGTGTGTAACGATGCGAATATTAAGAAGATATTATTTATATTTGTAGAATGAATTTGAAGCGAAATTCTTTATTGCCAATATTTGTAATCGTTATTTTTTCTTTCTCTTCATTCTCCCAAGAGAGGTCGACCGATCTTCAACGCATTTCTCAGACCGCTACAAATTATGTGAACCGTCCGCTCTCTCCAGCGAAACGTCCCTTGCATACTTCGTGGAATCCGATAAAAATGACTGCATATCTTCCATTATATTTTTATCAAAGTATTATATCGGAGCAAATTTCGGCAGTCTGCGAATTTGATCTCACTTGTTCTTCCTTCTGTATTCAATCCATAAAAGAATTTGGAATCATCAAAGGAATTATGCTGACAACAGATCGTTTAGACCGTTGTAACGGTGCAGCACAGCCAGAGACGCAAAACTATCTTTTCAACCCAAAAACCGGAAAAGTTATTGATGTCCCGAAAATGTATCATTATTAGTATTCTCTTTTTTATTTGCGTTAGTGGAATAAATGTTTCCGCTCAAAACCGTATTTTCGATAATCATCTTTTTTATCAACATCTACTGAATGAAAATCTCACATCGGAACGCGAATATTTTATGCGTCTTTTAATCGGGTTGCATCCGGATGAACCGAAAGTTTTGGATACACTTTGGTTAAATCTTGCTCAATTATATTACGCAAAAAATGATGTAGGACAAGCGTCGATGGCAGTGAGTCAGATTTCTGATTCAGTTCATTTTTCATTTTCACAAAAGAAATTATTTTATTCGCTTTGTATGGTGACGGATCAAATCCCACTTGCATCAGAACATATTTTCCGTGAGGACAGAGAAACAATCTTCAGCCCGTTTATCGGCGATCTTGGTATTTCGATCGTTCTCCTTAAACATACTCCCGTAAAAAGAGAAACAAAGCATGGTGAAATTAATTCAGCACTAATCGCTGTCCAATATGAAAAATTAATAAATACCCCCCATCCATCTCCGGTTTTAACAGGTTTATGCTCGACCATTTTACCAGGATCGGGAAAATGGTATTTGGGTTACAGGAAGCAAGCCCTGTCTGCATTTGCGACAGATATATTATTAGGTGCTCAGTGTGCCGAATCTTACTATCGAGGAGGTTGGAAAACACCAAGATTTATTATTTCTGCTTCCTTTTTCACAGTATTTTATACCGGAAATATTCTCGGGAGTATTTTGGCTGCGCGTAAGAAGAGAAAAGATTATTTATTGCAAATCGATCATGAGATATATAATTATTATCGTCCTTTTATTTTGCATCCGGGTAGCTGATTCGCAGCAATTGGTTCCGGATGTGGGAATGAAACTTCTTTCGAAAGAGGA
Source organism: Bacteroidota bacterium (assembly GCA_023251595.1). Taxonomy (GTDB): domain Bacteria; phylum Bacteroidota; class Bacteroidia; order AKYH767-A; family JABDAW01; genus JAHEYM01. Next base: position 3,614 of record JAHEYM010000079.1, on the reverse strand, counting down.
TGAAATCTTTCTTGCTTCAAAAGATTCTGTGAAGTTTCAACTTTTACTCGAGAAGGATTCGATTTATCAGACAATAGGTCGGTATGCGGATGGTTTGGCAGAACTTCAACGGGCAGATAAATATATATATTCAGGCACTTCTAAAATTTTATTGCATTATCGAAAAATGCTGGATTATTTTTCTGCCGGACAATTTAATGATTGTGTGCTCGAAAATCTGTCATTTAGTGATGCAAAACAAATCGGAAAAAATAAAGAATTTGAAGCAATGCGTCTCTTCTCATTAAATCAAACAGAAGAATGGGAAAAATTAAAAGAAGAAATGATTCTTTATATTCCTGAGAATGACACTGCTTTAATTCACCAAATCAGAAATTCACCAAATCATTATATGGGAGTGAGTGCGGATGCCTGTAAACGTTCGTCTAAATGGTTTCCGGGCTTGGGAATGATTAAAGCCGGATACGTTGGAAAAGGAACCGTTTCTTTTCTCCTTCAAGCAGCGTTTACGGGATTTATTGTTTTTAATATATATGAAGGATATTATGTAATGGCTTTTGTTTCAGGTTATTTTCCGCTACGAAAATTCCATACCGGGGGAGTAATACTCAGCGGGATGCTGGCAGAACGTAAAAATGAAGAGAGAGCCAAATTACTTAAACAACAATATCTCCTATTGATTTCGAAAGTTATTGAGGGGATGTGAAGAAATTATAATCCGATCCGGACCATCCGATTCTTAAAAGTAGTATTGAACATGCTGCAGCAAGAGGCCGGTGGCTCAATAGCCATGGCAACATTTTCATGATCGTTTATTTTTAAAGCTGAGCCGGTCATTAGCATCATTTTTTCTTTTTTGCTATCAAACAATGTTTTTTTTGTGAATTCACCTGTTGAGGCCATTTCAACCGAAACAGCGACTGAATTCTTTGGATCATACATTTCGGATGGTTTGTCCGTTTTTTGTTTTATATTGGGATCCATATTTTTTCTATTTTCATTATAAATAAAATACAACTTCTCCCCTTTTTGCATAAGAATATATGAAATAAAACCACCTGATTCTTGCGTAAGTGGTTGACTTCTTCTGTGCCAGTATGGTGTGTTAGTTCTCCCCCCATAAATCCTCACTGATTGTTTCTTCGGAATTCTTGAGTACCATTGGATATTTCCTTCGAGTGTAACTTTTATTGCAACGATGTTACCTGCAACAAAAACATGATACCAATGGGTTTCCATTCTATTATTTACCATTGTTGTATAACTTTCCCAATAATCATATCGATCTTCAGCCACAATTACGGTACCTCCGTCTGATTTATTTATTATCTCATTAATTGAATAACTACTGGAAATTCCATGTCCTTTTTTTGCTGCTCTCTCTCCAACAAGTTCAGCAATAAATTCTTTTGAAAGTGGTTTCACACCAGTTGCCTCTATATCTTTACTAACGGGGTTAAGTCTCATAAAGTAAATCCCATCAACGTCATCCACCTTGGAGGCACTTTCACTATAGAAACCGGCACATGTTATTTTCTCATGATCATCAAGTGCAAAGGCAACATCTACAATTTTTTTTCCGCTGAGTTTCATCTCATATTCGGTAACAAGACCTTCCCCCTTTGGATCGATTGTAAGAATCTCATAATAATAAGAAATATTTTTATCTTTTTTGTCTTTCTTTTGCATTTCGATTTTCGCCAATAAGTAAATCATTCCATCCGCCCCAAGAAGATAGTCTGTCGTTTCGAAATCTTTATCCTTATATGGCAATTCAACTGTAACATGGTTTAATTCTTTAAGCTCCTGGTCATATATTTTAAAACTGAATTTTTCTCCTACATATTTTTCATAAGGTGGATTACTCACCACTAATAATTTAGTTAAATCTCTCGACTGAAACATTCCAAATGTTCCGGGATTGCTTTTACTTTTAGCAGAAATCTCATCTAATAGTTTCATTTCACCCGAGGGAACATTTTCTGAAGTAAGCTCCTCAAGAAATAGAGAGTTTAAATCCGCTTTTTTATCATATTTGGAACAACAAATAAAAGCTTTGTTTTTCATGAAGAGCATTTGCTCGAAAGAATAATCTTTTGAAATAATCGTCGCAGGTGTTTTTGATGATTTTGACCCAATTATTCGGCGTTCACAACCAAAGTCAAGTGAATTGGCAGCAAATGTGAATAGATTCACCTCTTTTCCTGCCCCTTGAATGGCAATAATGCTATCCCCATTTTGACCAGCTGGAAATATATTCCCCCTTGTACCTTTAAATTCCTTCCCCCAGGTGATTTCTGCATCCTGAGAAAACAGGGGTGAACAAAGAGTTGAAACAAGAAAAATCGTTAAGAGGGATTGGATTTTCATAAAAATGGATTTTTTTTAAGTTTGAGGAGAAATTCGCATATTTGCAGATCGCAAATATAAAAAAGTTTATCGTTATGAATTATGAGTAGAATAAAAAATTTTATTATTTATTTTAATATTCTAATAATCAGTAGTTTAACTATTGTTGCACAAGTAAAAATATCTGTATTTAAGCCGGGAGATAGCACAGTTGCTAAATCTCCCGATAAATTATATGAAGCACGAAATGCAATCAAATTAAATACATTTGCCTTCTTTACGGGAATTTACATGATCGAATATGAGCGATATATTAAAGGCAACACTACTGCAGAAATTGCTGTTGGTATTTGCAGAGAGGTTGGTTCGGTGTCACTTGTACGTTTCCTGAAAAATGACAAATATGATATTGATCATCTATCAGATCGGGAGGAAACTGATTATACAATTAATTTCTCTTGTGAGGCAGGGGCGCGAGTGTATTTGGGAGGTTGGGATGAACTCGAGGGGTTCTACATTCATTCGTTGTTCGCATATCGTAAATATGGAGCCAACTACGTAGAGGAATATTTTCATCAGCCACAAACCAGTATTACTCCCCTTGAGACTTCTATAAGATTTATGGATATTCAAATGAGGATGGGGTACCAATGGACTTCAATCGCTTTTGACAAGCATAGCGTCTGGTCAAATGTACCTTTAACCTTCGAAATTTACGCAGGTATCGCATGCCGATCGGCAGATGTTCATTATTATTCTGATGTGTTAGACAATATGAGTTCACAATTCGTGCATGTCCCGGCATACGAAAAATTATTTTATATTGCACCTCTAATTGGTCTCAAATGCGGTTACTTTTTTTAACGCAGAGTATGAATAGTTAAAACCCAATGGACGCAAAGAGATAGGCAGACATCCGGTGCACTTTAATCTCAAAGCTGATTCTAACTAGGATTTATAACCCATTTACTAACCGCTTTATACCATCTTTTAGTAGAATTACATTAAAATTTATCAACAATCCAAGTTTGAATTGTCCGAGTCTCATATAAGTGAGTGTCTGGGCTAAGGAAATAGGATTTATTATTTCGACACTTTTAGTTTCAACCACTAATTTACTCTCCACTAAAATGTCTATTCGGTATCCGACGTCCAATTTTACTCCTTCGAAGATTAAAGGCATTGGCTTCTCCTTCTCAGCTTTCATTCCGGCTTGAATAATCTTGTAGTTAAGACATTCTTTATATGCACTTTCCAAAAGACCG
>JAHEYM010000438.1 GCA_023251595.1 Bacteroidota bacterium | reverse complement strand
TATGACGCGATGGGAAACCGTATTGCGAACCATATTTTAGATGCTTCAAATAAATTAGAGAAATCGATATATTATATTCGTGATGCGCAGGGAAATGTGATGTCTGTTTTTGAAAAGACCGTTAATTCTAACCGGCAAATAATTACTTATAATCAAACAGATAAATATATATATGGCAGTTCGCGGCTGGGAATAGAAAAGACAAAATTAGATTTAACGACTACGTCAGCAATCGATGCGTTTCCCAAAGGTTACTTTTATGGCTAACCAAATTCTAAAAATTAGCCAAAATGACCGAATTACAAACAGCTATTACGGATTATGCTTTCCATTGCCGGCACGAGAGAAACCTCAGTCCCAAAACACTAAAATTTTATGGGATAGATCTACAGCAGTTTAATAACTTCCTCATTCAAGGCGGTTATCACTATCAAATTAAAGACATCGATAAAACGGCTCTTAAAGGATTTCTCGAAAGTCTGTCAGATAAGAAGCCGAAAACGATTAAGAGAAAGATGGCGACACTAAAAGCATTTTTTAATCATCTGGAATTTGAAGATCGAATTATAGTTAACCCGTTTCGGAAAATTAAGAATAATATTAGATATTGAAGAGAAGGACACTACTGACTGAAGAATGCGGGAATTACCATGAATAATTTTTCAACAAATATATTCAGATTGTTTTTATATTTTTGCCATTGATTTTCAACATGAATATTTCTAAAATTATTAAACAGGGTGAAGGAGAAACTGTAGAATTCAAACTCGGATTCAACCACGAAGCTATTATTGCCATTGCGAGTATGGCTAATCGTAATGGTGGTACGCTGATCGTCGGGGTTAGTGACAAGGGAGAGGTAAAAGGTGTCCAATTAGGAAAGGAAACATTGAAAAATTGGGTTAACGAGATAGCTCAAGCTACCGACCCAAAGTTAATGGTTGACTTAAGAGCAGAAAAAGTCAAAAACATGTCGGTTGTTGTATTTTCCGTGTCAAGTCCGGAGGTAAAACCCATCGCTGTTAGCGGACGATACTACCTTCGTATTGCTAATAGTACAAGACAACTATCGCTTCATAAAGTTAACGAGATTTATATGAGTTCGGTAGGTTTGAGTTGGGATAAAACTATTATTAAATCAGCATCTGTTAAGGACATCAATCTCCAGAAAGTCAAAAACTATATGCAGAAGAGTTCAATTTCTAAAAGGAGAAGATTTCGTGATCCTCCTATGCAAACATTAAAAAATCTTGAGTATGTGAAAGAAAATAAACCGACAGTTGCGGGAATATTATTGTTCGGTACAAATCCAAACAAATTTGTCAAACATGCGAGGGTACACTGTGGAAGAATCAAGGGCGGATCAATAATTATTGATGACAATATTATTGACGGTGATTTATTCGAACAGATTGATAAAACGATGTCTGTAATTCAAAGGAATATCAGCGTTGAATTCGTGATAACAGGAAAAAAAGCCCAACGCGATGAAATTTGGGAATATCCGTTGGATGCATTACGCGAGGCGGTTATCAATGCTATTTGTCACCGTGATTATATGGACAGCAATGATATAATTATTAAAATATATGAAGACTGCATTTCGATTTGGAATCCGGGAGGACTCCCTCCTGATATGCCTTTTGCAATATTTAGTAATCCAAATCACCCGTCCAAACCTCGTAACAAGGGAATCGCACAAGCATTATATGATGTCGCTGATATAGAACAATATGGCAGCGGAGTGAAGCGAATTCTTGAAGCTTGTAAAGCTTCAGGATTACCGACACCGATCTTCGAAGAACAAGCAGGGGGCTTTCATGTTCTTTTCAGAAAAACGGAGACTCAGAATGTTGATCACAACACCGGGTTAGTTATTCTCAATGCAAGACAGAATAAAGCTATTGAATATATAAAGAAACACAATCACATCACGAATTCCGGTTACCAGAAATTTTTTAAAGTTTCGAAAAGTACTGCAACACGTGAATTGAATATTCTTCTTAAGCAGGGAGTTCTTGAACGGCAAGGGTCTGTTGGCACCGGAACTATATATTTGTTGAAAAAGTAATTGGTTCATAATTGGTTCATAATTGGTTCACGATTGGTTCACGATTGGTTCATAATTGGTTCATAATTGGTTCGGAATTTATATTTAGCATTAAAAGGAAAAGATGAATCATTATTCTTATAAACATTATTATGTAAAAGAGCAACCCATCTACGGCTCAGACAGGCTGGGAGAATACAACTCCGGCAACGAAGTTTTTTGCGAATGTGAATACCATGAAATTTTAGCAATTCCCGCTGGTCCATATTTCACCCGCACCGTCGGCGACAAAAAATACGAACTCAAAGACCACCTCGGAGATGTTCGCGTCGTTATCTCAGATAGGAAATTTTCTACTCTCGATGAGAATTCGAACCCTTCTAATTTCACTGCAGATATCCGGTCGTATTTCAATTATTATCCGTTCGGCGCCCCAGAGGAAGACAGGACCTTTAGTGCCAGTAGGTCTCGCGGTGGTTTTAACGGTAAGGAAAAGTTAGATGAGCTAGAGGGAGAAGGTAACAGTATGGACTTCGGGGCTAGAATGTATGATAGCAGGCTCGGACGATGGATGACATGTGATCCGCTTGCGACCAAGTACCCTGATTTAGCACCCTATGAGTTTGCAGGCAATACGCCAATCCAGGCGAAAGATCCGGATGGTCGTTTAATCATCTTTGTAAATGGTTTTCCAGGTAACTTCAAAATTAAGGAAGGATACTGGGGTGATGTGGCTCAAAGGTTTATGGATAAATTTAATGACGAAAATGCGATATTTAAAGATGGTAGTTGTGGAGGATATATTGGGTTATTATTCGGCACAACTATACTCTCTGGTACTCGTCAATTTAATGGTTTGATGGCAGGGATGGCCGATGCAGAATCTATCGTAAAGAGTCTTAAAAAGAACAGTGCCGGAGAAATTACCGAAACTGTTAAGGTTGTGACCCATAGTATGGGTACTGCCTATGCAAGAGGTTATGTCGAGGGTTTATATAAAGCAGTTGATCTATATAACAACTCTGATGAAGGAAAAAAGAACCCGATCAAAGGGTTTAAAGTAGAGATCGAAGTTGATATAGAACCCCTTGAAGGAGAAGACCAAAATGTTGATAATCGAGTTGGTGAGACATTATTTACTAATGGGAATAAAGATTGGGTGATTAATAACCCGATTCAATCT
>JAHEYM010000437.1 GCA_023251595.1 Bacteroidota bacterium | reverse complement strand
TCAATGAATACCCTCCAGTTATCCCATTCATTATGTACACGTTACTTGGAGTTTTTTCAATGGGGATTATACTAATTTTATTAAATAAATCCTTTAACGGGTCATTTTTCAAGATTACAATTCTGTTCATTTTTATTATTTCGGGGTGTATAGCAGAGCACTACATCTTTGGTACAAAATATCCTTTAGAAAGAACAGGTATTTATTTCATTCCATTAACAGGTGTTTATGTCTTCTACTTTATTGCAGATTTTCTGAAATACTTTAATTCAAAAAAACAATTGATTTCTTCGATTATTTTATACGGAATTTTAGTGGTCCCCTTGTTGTATAATTTTTTAACAAATGTAAATTTGAGTTATACCTATACCTGGAAATATGATGCACATACAAATGAGGTCATTAGAAAAATTGATGAGGTAAACAGTAATCGACAGGATCCTGAAATTAAATTCACTATAAGCTCCCATTGGCTTTTTGAACCGACCTTAAATTATTATATTAGTTCAAGACACCGGAATATTGAACGTGTAAGCAGGAAGGGAATCAACTCTTATACGGATTTTATATACGAATTCACAGGAGATCATTCACAATCTGAGTTTACCGAATTGTCGCGATACGCGGACATCGGAACCTCATTGTATAGAAATATGAGAAATACAACACCATGATGACGACCGGAAAAACAATAGTTCTGCTTTTTCTTGTATTCATTATTCTTGGATCACTCTCTATATACAGGCATAAAAACATTCCTGCAAATACCTTCAGATCTGAACTATGGGTGGACAAAGCAGGATATTATGTGTATCTTCCCTCAACGATACTTTATCATTTCCAAACTGAAAAATTTCCCGAAAAAATTGATAGCCTTGAGGGAAACGGTTTTAGCCTGAGTTCCGGAAAGGTGGTAACAAAATACACGTATGGTGTTGCTTTACTCGAATTACCATTCTTCATTTGTGCGGATTTTCTTACCACGCTATTCGATTATCCAAAGGATGGATTTTCTTTGCTTTACCGGAAGGTCATAAACATTGCAGCCGCATTTTATCTGACCCTTGGACTATATCTTTTATTTCTATCCTTAAAAGTTCACTATAATTACAATTTCCTCACCTTGTTCATCACGCTTTTAATACTTTTCTTTGGAACGAATCTTTATTATTATGGCATTATGGACACCGGGATGTCTCATGTATATTCCTTTTTCCTTTTCTCATCAATTTTGTATCTCGTAACCCATAAGGGAAAATATAATAACAAGTACACATATAATATTTTTTTAAGTTTGCTCATCTGGTTTATTATTTTAATCAGACCTACCAACATTATATTTGCATTAATCCCCTTTATCTGGAGTGCAACCTCCTTGAGAGAAATTGTTTTAAATATCCGTTGTCTGATTTCCGTAAAAATATTGATCATCTGGGTGTTGACTTTTTTCGTAATATTCACACCCCAGTTCATTTATTGGAAGTATGCATTCGGACATTATTTTGTTTATTCATATATGAATGAAGGGTTTTCAAATTTTCTGTCACCCAGGTTTGCAGAACTTTTATTCTCACCAAACAACGGACTTCTGCCCTATAGCCTTATTTTTATAGGAATCTTTTGTAGTTTCTTTCTCCTGTTTAATAAAAATTCAATTTCGATATTTTACCAATTATTTACTTTCCTACTAATATGTTACCTTACAACTTCATGGCACGAGAGAGGATTCGGTTGCGGAGCCGGAATGAGGAACATGGTCGAATATTACAGTCTGTTCGCGTTTCCTCTTTGTTTTTTTATCAATAAAGTATGTTCGATCAAAATTAAATCGTTTAGGTTTAGCATGTATCTTTGTATCGGACTTCTTGTATTAATCAGTTTTAAAGTAAATTATCATTATTATGGTTGTTATTTCGAAGACACGTGGAATTGGACTCAATATATTAATACACTGACTTATCCGGTAAAATTGATATAGACGATATGACAAAAGTGTATCTTTTATTGACGACCATTATCACACACCTTGTAAACTCCAGTCCCGTGAAAATTGAATTTATTCTTTTTGCACTTACACTTGTTGGGGTAGCTCTTTTCCATCGACACACCATGCGGGTAGCGTTGATTGGTCTCGGTGCAATTTTAATATATAAATTGCTCTTTGTAAGTGACTTTGATTTTGTTAACCACATCATTGGCGGAGGCAGTCGCGAAGGTGAATGGAGCACTTTATTAAATTTGGCGGGACTTTTATTCGGCTTCGCAATTTTAGCAAAACATTTTGCGGAATCAGGAATCCCGCAAAAATTACCGGATTATCTTCCTGATGATTGGAAAGGCGGATTTGTGTTACTCATTTTAATTTGTGTCATCTCCGCATTTCTCGATAACATCGCTGCTGCAATGATCGGTGGTACTGTAGCATTTGTAGTATTTAAAGGCAAAGTACATATTGGTTATTTGGCTGCAATTGTTGCAGCGAGTAATGCAGGCGGCGCAGGGAGTGTTCTGGGCGATACCACGACGACAATGATGTGGATAGATGGTGTAAATGCCTTCAATGTAACTCATGCTTTCGTTGCCTCCGCAGTTGCAATTATTATTTTTGGAATTATTGCTTCTATTCAACAAGACAAATATCAAAGAATTACAAAAGATGCTCCGGTTGAAGGAGTGAAAATAGAATGGAATAGAATAATCGTCGTAATAGGGATTTTAGTGGGTGCAATAATCACCAACTGGACATTGGATTTTCCTGCGGTCGGAGTATGGATCGCTATTTTACTTGGCGCCTCATTTACAAAAACACCCTGGAAAGAAATTCCGAAAGCAATAAAGGGAACTGTGTTTTTATTATCGTTGGTTTTATGTGCGTCGATGATGCCGGTAAACGAATTGCCAACTGCCACATGGCAAACTACTTTTTCTTTGGGTTTTGTTTCCGCGGTATTTGATAATATTCCGCTCACGAAACTATGTTTGGAACAAGGTGGTTACGATTGGGGAGTATTGGCGTTTGCTGTAGGTTTTGGAGGTTCCATGATTTGGTTCGGATCGTCAGCGGGTGTTGCGCTCTCAAACATGTACCCACAGGCAAAATCAACAGTAAATTATATAAAAGGAGGATGGCATGTAACGGTAGCATATATAATTTCATTTTTTATTATCCTTACAATTGTTGGTTGGCATCCGCATGCACCGCATAAAAAAGGAACTCCACCCCTAACCACTAACC
>JAHEYM010000002.1 GCA_023251595.1 Bacteroidota bacterium | reverse complement strand
AGATACGGTTTTTGCACATTATCCTACTCCTTCAGGTTCGGTCACCTTCACCCCACATACGAAGGATTCTGTAAACGTCGGAGGAATTAACCGGGCAGCACAAATCAGGATTCCGATGGACCTTGCATTTGCCAATACCATCCTTGCTCTTTCGGGTACAACTACCTTAACAGACAACGACCAGTTTTTCCAGTTTTTCCGCGGGGTGTATATTCAGGCGGATGCCGTTGCCGGGTCTGGTTCAATTCTCTATTTTGATCCCCTATCTTCTGAAACAAAAATTTCGATTTATTATCGCAACGATGCGAGCGACTCACTTTCATTCAGTCTGTCTTTTGGTGAAAAGTCAGCACGCGTTAACCATTTTGTGCATGACTACTCCGGTACGCAGGTTCAGGCTGCATTAAATGACCCTGGAGTTGGGTTATATACATGTTATCTTCAGGGGATGTCTGGTGTACAAACACAAATCGACTTTCCTTATTTCAAACATTTGAACGACGCCGGAAAAATTTCAATAAATCAGGCAGAATTGATAGTAACGCTGGATACATCAGCTAATTCGATGAACCCTGCCTTGATATCACCTTCCAATCTTTTGCTGATGAAACTCGATTCACTCGGTAATGATCTTTGTCTCGATGAATATACATATTCCGGTTCAGGTCTTTGTGCAGGAGTTGAGAAAAATGCGAGCAAACCTGAATACAGTTATATTCTCAATAACCATCTTCAGGGAGTTCTAAATGGCACGTGGACTGATCATGGTTTACGATTGTTTGTTTCCGGTAATGCCGTCAACGCTTCAAGGGGCGTTGTTGGTGGTGGTGGAATTACCGCCGCTCAGGGAATCAAAATGAAACTGAAATTGACTTATACCAAGATTTAATACGAAGAACGATGTGTGGAATTGTAGCATATATTGGTCACCGCGATGCGTATCCTGTCATCATGAAAGGGTTGTATCGATTGGAGTACAGAGGGTATGACAGTGCCGGAGTAGCATTGATCAATCATGGTTTAAACACGTACAAAAAAGCAGGTAAAGTAAGCGATCTTGCTGCCTTCATGGAGGAGAAAGATAAAGGCGGTCACGTTGGAATGGGACACACCCGTTGGGCTACACACGGCGAGCCCAACGATAGAAATGCCCACCCGCACTCGTCTGAAAGCGGTAATCTGTCGATCATCCATAATGGTATTATTGAGAATTACGCTTCTATAAAAGAAGAGCTCATCAAACGCGGACATATTTTTCGCAGCGATACAGACACCGAAGTTTTGGTTCATCTGATTGAAGAAATACAGACCAACACACATGTTGAACTCGAAGAGGCCGTAAGAATGGCACTCTCAGAGGTTGTTGGTGCTTACGCAATTGTGATTCTTTCTGCTACTGATCCGAATATGATTATTGCTGCAAGAAAAGGTAGCCCAATTGTTCTCGGGATAGGGAAAGATGAATTTTTTGTTGCATCAGATGCCACGCCAATCGTGGAATATACACGAAATGTTATATATCTGAATGACAATGAAATTGCAATTATTAAGGATGGCAAACTCACGGTCAAAACGGTCGAGAATCAGATCAAAACTCCATATATACAGGAATTAGAGATTAAACTCGAGGCGCTCGAAAAAGGTGGTTATGATCATTTTATGATCAAGGAAATTAATGAGCAACCACGCTCCATCTGGGATAGTATGCGCGGAAGAATTGATGCAAGAAAAGGATTTTTACGACTGGGCGGTATCACCGATTATCAATCAAAGTTTTTAAATGCCGACCGTATTATTATTATCGCTTGCGGAACTTCGTGGCATGCGGGACTCGTTGCGGAATATTTATTTGAAGAATTTGTCAGAATACCTGTTGAAGTTGAATATGCTTCTGAATTTCGTTACCGCAATCCGATTATTAACGAATGCGATATAGTAATTGCAATTTCTCAATCGGGCGAAACAGCAGATACACTCGCTGCAATAGAATTGGCAAAATCGAAAGGTGCCACCATTTTCGGTGTTTGCAATGTCGTCGGGTCTTCAATTCCTCGCGCAACCCATGCAGGTGCGTATACACACGCGGGACCGGAAATCGGGGTTGCCTCAACAAAGGCATTCACGGCACAGGTTGCTGTACTGACGCTCATGGCACTTCAGATCGGACGGGAGAGAGGAACAATTACTCAATCACGTTTTATGCAGATGTTGAGTGAGCTGGAAACGATTCCATTAAAAACCAAAAAAGTTCTTGAAACTAACGAGAAAGTAAAATGGATTGCAGAGGAATATAAAAATGCACGTAATTTTCTCTATCTTGGTCGGGGTTACGGTTTTCCTGTCGCACTCGAAGGCGCTTTAAAACTAAAAGAAATTTCATATATACATGCTGAAGGTTATCCCGCCGCGGAAATGAAACACGGTCCGATAGCTTTAATCGACAAGGAGATGCCTGTTGTGGTGATCGCCAATAAAAATTCTTCGTACGAAAAAGTAGTGAGTAATATACAGGAAGTAAAAGCACGAAAAGGAAAAATTATTGCTATCGTTACTGAAGGAGATACTGTAGTAAAAGGACTCGCTGATTATGTGATCGAAATTCCTGAGGTTGAAGATGCTCTGGTTCCTTTACTCGCAGTTATTCCATTGCAATTATTAGCATATCATATTGCAGTCATGCGAGGTTGTAATGTAGATCAACCCCGTAATCTTGCAAAATCGGTGACAGTGGAATAAATATCATGTAGAGACGGGATGCATCCCGTCTCTACATGATGGTATCCCCTGCAATCGGCTACGTATTTATCACATCCCTTTCTTCCAACAGCGGTTCACCACGGAATCGCAAAAATAATTGTACGATCGTGAGCACATCTTTCATGCAGTATTTTGCAATTCTTTCAACGTCTTTTTCTTTATAATATACTTCACGCACCATACTTCCATTAATATCGTCTTTAGGAGTATCGATGTCGAAAATAGCAGCGAGTAATTCAAGCGAAGTGTAACTTTTATAATCACCGAATTTCCAAAGTTCCATCGTGTCTAACAGTTGTGTTTCCCAAGGTTTCTTTCCAGCTAAGTCAAGAATTGGCGGGAGCATAAGACCATTAATTATTGCACGGCGGGCAATATATGGAAAATCAAATTCTTTTCCATTGTGTGCACATAAAGTGCTTTCTTTTTGATTGAAGTGTTTTTTTAATAGTGAGAAAAAATCTTCGATAAGGGATTTTTCATTATCACCAAAAAATGATTTTAATCTCAGTGAATAACCGTCAGGATGTTTGCGAAGAACTCCTGCGGAGATGCAAACTATTTTTCCAAATTCGGCGTAAATTCCGGCTCGGTGATAACTTTCATCGGGCGTTTCTCCCGTAGGTGAGTCCGTTTTTTTACGTGTATTGTCGGCTTTTGTGAGCCATAATTTTTGAAGACGGGGAGAAAGTTCTTCCAAGGAAGATTGTCCCGGAACTGTTTCAATGTCAAGAAACAAAATGTCTTCTGGATTGAATTGATAAAGGAGGTTCATTTTTGTTTTAGGTTTAAAAGTGAAAATTATTATTTCTTAGTGCCTTAGTGCCTTTGCAGCTAATTTATTTATTTTTTTCTGCGAAGACACGAGGACGCAAAGTTTACATTTTTTCCTTGCGCCTTAGTGCCTTTGCAGCTATATTGTTTTTTTTATGCGAAAACGCCAAGTCGCAAAGTTTACATTTTTTCTTAGCGCCTTAGCAGCTAGTTTGTTTATTTTTGCTGCAAAGACGCGAAGGCGCGAAGTTTCCTTTTTCTTAGCGTCTTATCGTCTTTGCAGCTAATTTCCTTTTTTGTTTTGCTGCGAAGAGGCGAAGACGCAAAGTTTACATTTTTTCTTAGCGCCTTAGCGTCTTTGCAGCTAAATTATTTCTTTTGATTCTTGAAACTCTCTTGTATTAACAAATCTTTTTATTCCATTCTTGATCAAAGGAACATTGAAATTAATTAAAAACCCCAATTCCTTTCCGGTCATTTTCAAATGACTTATCACCTGCGCTTCCCAAACGGGATTCACAATTTCAATGGCTTTTGTTTCTATTATAACAAGGTTATCCACCATCAAATCCAATCTTAATCCATCATCGAAAACAAGACCGTCATAGTGAATTGGAATATCCAATTGCCTTTCAACATGGTAGCCCACCTTACGAAGTTCATGAGCAAGACAAACTTCATAAACTTTTTCAAGTAATCCGGGACCAAGTTCCTTATGAACTTTGAATGCGGCATTTACGATGGCTCTGCCGATTTCTTCTAATTTGAGGTTTAGCATAAGTTTAATTTGTTAGAAAAGGTGCCAATTATTGTTTTGCAAAAATACTCAGTTTATACTTACTTCACAACTTTTTTTATTTTGTTGCGAAGAGACGAGGGCGCAATGTTTTCTTTTCTTGGCGTCTTCGCGCCTTTGCAGCTAAATTATTTTTTTATCTTATCATTACTCCTCTTTTGTTGATAAGCGGAACTTTAATGAAATTCTCTTCGGAAATCGTTCCGGGTAAAAAGATAAATTTGCGGTCGTACATAACGCCATTCAAAAAAAAACTGACCCAATACTCATTATTCAATCCAAATAAATTGGAAATAATCGGCTCTATTTTGGTATAAGTCTCCGGTTCAACTGAGCCAAGTGAGTGTCGGAGTGTCGATGTTTTAACTTCATCCCCTTCAATCATTCCAAACCCTTTCGAAGTAACGAGAACCCCTTCAATTAATTCCTTCCTGAAATTCAACAGATAAACATTCCAATTCTCCTGCTCTTTCCCTGTTCCATCGCCAACAACTGCGATTCCTATACCTTCTACAATATGCTGTGGAATATCTTTTAACATCTAACTGCCTTCTTGTATGGTTAAACTCTCATTCCTGTTCCTTCTCTTTTGCAAGCGAAGTTACAGATTTTCCGGCAAAACGAGAAAGGACAATATTCCCAAAATGAGACATTACGAAAGACAGCGATATAAATAGGAAGGGGTAGATTGGCAGTACATATCTTAGTTCAATGTACCGAAAGACGAAAGCGAAGAATATGAAATTAAGTATTGTAACTGTGACAATAGGAATTTTTAATCCGGCTGAAATGTTTTTCTTGAGCAGAACAAATAACAATGAAAAGTATAACAATAAATTTAAGAGATACATTCCACTTTTTATAATATACTGCGCAAAATTAAATTTTCCTCCGACAGGATTCAACGAACCATAGGCATAACTACAACTATTGAAAACCAGTTCCCGTAATTTATTCAGGGGATTAATAATATGATATCGAAGTGGAGATTTTTCTCTGAATTCTTTTGTAAGTGCTGAAAAATTATTTTTTACGATCTCCTCACATCCTGCCATTTCCGGAATTAAATTTGGATTTGCCCTCATTACAGAATCTTTAAATTTATGACACTCGCCCAATGACCTGAGAGCATTTCTTATTTTATCCGGTTCATTGATCTCAGTCACATATTTCGGAAGTCGGTTAATATACCAATCAATATTTTCTTCGATTTTATCAGGCTGACCACGCAATATCGGGGAAAATGTTTCTGAAGAATAAACATGAAATTCATTCGTCCAGCTCGAGATCCATTCCTTGAAATAAACATGTCCGTTTCCGTAATCCAAGGAATCGCCATCGTAAAATTTTTCAAGAAAAATCAATTCTCCTTTCGTAACAATATAATTATGAATCACCCAGGGAGTAAAAACTAAAATCAATCCGGTGCACATGGTTGTGCCCTGTAGAAAAAGTTGTCGAATTTCATTTCTTTTTAAAATGACCATGGTTAAGATTATTGCTGCCAAAACCAACCCTGTCGGCGGCCTGGTGAGAATCATTAGTCCCGAGGAGGTGCCGGTTAAAAAATAAAATAAATATTTGCCTTCCTTGATAGCAAGAGTGAAAAAGTAAAAAGCAAGAATCACACAGAACGGTGACAATGATTCACTTAACGTATAATAACAATATATGTAGAAAAACGGATTAAATGCTGACAAATAGATCGTCCATTTTGCCCAGGAAATATTGGATGAAATATTCAACACCGATAGTCCAAGCAGAATAACTCCAAGAGCGGCTAACAAAAGTTGCGAGATCCGAATAAAAAAAAACGAAAGCTTTTCTCCGAAAATAAGATAATGTATTCCATAAAAAAGTGGATAAACCGGCGTGCGTCGTACATCGTAATGAGCAACTTTCGGATCGATTGTAAACCCTTTGCCCGCTTTATAATTTTTGATCTGAGGCAAATACCAGACATCGTCAACACTCGAAAGTGAGTAGCCATAATTGGTAACTGCTGATTCATTACCGACATTTGCTTTTTTAACAAAATAAAGATTTGTTTGATTGATTATAAAAGCAAAAACAAGTGAGATGAAAAACCAAAGAATAATAAATTTACGATTTAGCATTCTGCTACAATTATCTTCCAAAGATTCATTGTTCAACTTTATAAGTTCTTCGGCAAAGTTAACGGTTTTCTTGCACTCTGGGAAGAGATCTTGACACAACCGATCAAGATGTGAATTGGCAACGCCCTGATAATCAAAGCAGTATTCCTTTGCGGCTTTGCGGCTTTGCGGCTTTGCGGCTTTGCGGGCAGCTAAAAAAAGAAATCAGAAGCCGAAAGTCCGATTCGTCTGAAATAGTTACCTTTGAGCGTCAAGACAAAGAAAAGACTTCAAAATTCGGCACTAATTTAAATTACGCTTAATGAATAGCTTTATTATTGTTGCCCCCTGTTATAATGAAGAAGAAGTCGTTTCTGTTTTTTTGAGTGAATTGGAAACCACTTTTGCCAAGACCCAACATTCATATAAAGTAATTATTGTTGATGATTGTTCCACAGATTCAACAGTCGAAAAACTCAAAAGTTTTAAATTCAAATCCGAAAACTGCGAACTAAAAATTATCAGTTTAAAATATAATGTGGGTCATCAGGGCGCAATCCGGCAAGGTCTTATTTACGCTTCCCGGTTCGAAGCTAAAGGTTTTATTGTGATGGATTCGGACGGGGAAGATGATCCGGAAGCAATACTGCAATTTGTTCAGATTCCGAAATTTGATATCGCATTCGTTTCGAGAGGAAAACGCTCGGAGTCGCTCTCATTCAGGATCGGTTATTTCTTCTACAAAGCGATCTTCAAGATGATTAGTGGCAGGAAAATCAATTTTGGTAATTATTCGATGATCAGTAAAAAAGTTCTGGATTCGGTTAGCCTGCAACATTACGTGCATTATTCCACCTTCTTATCAAAATTGAAATTCAAAAAAGAATTTATCAAGTTCGACCGACGCAAGCGGATCGACGGTAAATCGAAAATGAACATGAACGGTCTAGTACTCCACGGACTCAGATCACTGATAGAATATTCTGAAGAGTTGTTGTTTTTCTTCATACGTCTTTTAGCATTATTGTTCTTGATTCTCTTCCTTTATGGTGGTTATGTGGTCTATAGCAAATTCATCAACCACGATGCTATGTCGGGTTGGACCAGCACGATTGCCATAGGATTAATAAATTCAATTCTGATAATTTCAGCCACGATAATTCTCGGACTCCTGATCCTTTCACAAAAAGGGAAAAACAAAAATCAGGGCGATATTTACACTGAGTTATAATATTCATCCAAAAGATTATGATTGATTACGTCGGCAATGAATTGGAATTATTTCAATTTGCCGTTAATTGGAAAACCTATTTTTCTTCATCATTCAAAAAATATATCAAAGGAGATGTGCTGGAGGTCGGTGCCGGCTTTGGCGTGAACACAAAGTATCTCATAACCCCCAAAACCACTTCCTGGACTTTCATCGAACCCGATGCAAAACTGGCAGGAAAGATTTCTGAATACACTGCAAACCTAAACATCCCTAAAGAAATTATTGTCGGCACTATGGAGAATATTTCAACCAGGAAATTCGACACCATAATTTATATAGATGTGCTTGAACATATTGAACAATCAAAAGAAGAGATCAGGAAAATTAAAGAACGACTGAACACCGGCGGTCACTTAATCATTTTAGTTCCGGCATTTCAATTTCTGTATAACGAGTTCGATGCTAAATTAGGACATTTCAGAAGATATAATAAACCCCTGTTGAGAAGTGAAGTAAATCCGGTTTTGTCGGAAATTAAAATGTACTATCTCGATTCCTGTGGTCTTCTCGCCTCTTTGGTGAATAAAGTATTTCTCAAAAAAGCAGAAATCAATTTAGCGCAGGTAAATCTCTGGGATAAAGTTCTAATCCGCTTTTCGAAAATTTCGGATATTTTTTTCTTCAAATCTTTTGGTAAATCGTTGATCGGAATTTTTGAAAAAAGATAGTATTATCCTACAACCAATTCCATCTCAAATAATTGACATAAATTTTCTTTCAACAACATTTTTACTTCTTCCATCTCAATCTTTTTTCCTAATTCTTTTTCGAGAGAAGTAACAGATTTTCCAACAATACCACAAGGAACAATATTTCCAAAATAAGATAAATCCGTGTTCACATTAAATGCAAACCCGTGCATGGTAACCCAACGGCTGCAACGCACGCCATACGCGCAGATCTTACGAGCGCGAACGGGGTCATTCCCGTCTATCCACACGCCCGTCATGCCTTGTATCCGTCCCCCCGCGATTCCGTAGTGCGCGAGGGTGAGTATCACTGCCTCCTCGAGCAAACGCAGGTACTTGTGTATGTCGGTGAAAAAATAATCGAGATCAAGAATCGGGTAACCCACAATTTGTCCCGGACCATGATATGTAATATCGCCACCACGATTGATCCGAAAAAAAGTTGCTTTTTGTTGCTCGAGTTTTTCTGCATTCGCAAGCAGATGATCCTCCTTCCCACTTTTCCCTAATGTATATACATGTGGATGTTCACAGAAAAGCAAATAATGAAGCGCCGGCTGACGATCTGATCCCGATAAATTTCTGTTTTCTAATTTTTTTGCAACGATCTCATTAAATAATTTTTCCTGCAACTCCCAAGCCGTCGCATATTCAATTAAACCAAGATCCTTAAAAATTACTTTTTGCAAGATTATGCTTTCTCCGCCAATGCAGATTTCAATTTTGTGATCACATTTACTTCAACAGGATCTACATTGCGGTCTTCGGCTAAATAAACAGAAATCCAATCGCAAAGATGAATCATATATAACATTCTTTCCAACAAGGAATTTCCTTTCGAAAACAATTCAAAAATATGCGGAGTACATTTGCCGATCGTTTCTTTGATGATCTCCATCCGTTGCTGTGTGCGCGAATAATCTGTTTCGTTACGCAGAAAAATAACGGCAAACTGAGGCTCCGGTTTTGTCCAACCCACTAATTCATTATGATTCATTTCCGGAATAACATGATGCCAGGTCAGCATCTTCGCATTCTCATTTATCTGTTGACGAAAACGAATTGTGACTCCTTCGAATTCGGGAGCGGAATAAAGTACCGGGGTTTTATCGAAAAATTTTGCGGCTGTTACCATTGCCTGCAACTTAATTTCTTCTTCACCCGAATCCATTAAAGAAATTGCTGATTTAATTTCTTCAACATAATTCCAACTAATTATTTTATGAAAAGATAACACCTTCAATAATTGTGGAAATGAATATCCGAGTGCAGCGCGTGGCGGTAACCCACCGGGAATTTTTATATAATCTATATTTTTTTCTACAGCCGTTGCAAGAATTTTTCCACCCGAAGTTATGCAAACAATCATCGCATTTTTCTCTCTCGCGATATTAAATGCGTTGACGGTTTCTTCTGTGTCGCCTGAATATGATGAAACAATTACTAATGTATTTTTATTCACAAATTCCGGCAAAAAATAATCTTTACTCACGATGATGGGAATGGAAGATATTCCTTTCAATAAATCAGAAATAATCGTTCCTCCTATTCCTGATCCTCCCAATCCGGTGATTACAATATTTGAGATAGTAGTCGCTGCAGAAGTAAGGGTTGTATTCTCACCAATCGTCAGCGCAGCACGCAAATGTTGCGTAAATTCTGATACGTATTTTTTCATAGGAAATGCAAATTTAATAAAAACTATCTTTGCCTCGTAAATCATAGTTATGACCGAAGACCACAACGAGTTAGAACAAATCCGCCGCGAGTCGCTGAAAGAAATCCGGAATCTCGGCATCGATCCATATCCCGCGGGACTATTCGAAATCAACGCCTCAGCAGCAGATATTCTTGCGAATTATCAGCGGGAGCGCGGTGATTATCAGAATGTAACTCTCGCAGGGAGAATCATGAGTCGACGCATTATGGGAAATGCTTCCTTTGCCGTTTTACAGGATTCATCGGGCGAAATTCAGCTTTATTTTAAACGCGATGATGTTTGTCCTGGTGAAGATAAAACGATGTATAACACGGTCTTCAAAAAACTACTCGATATCGGCGATATCATTGGGGTTCATGGATACGTTTTCACCACGCAAACCGGAGAAACTACTATACACGTCACTTCCTTCAAAGTGCTCAGCAAAGCGCTGAAACCATTGCCTGTTGTGAAAAAGAAAGAGGGTGAAGTCTTTGACGCGTTTTCCGATCCGAATCAAAGATACCGTCAACGCTACGTCGATCTCATCGTGAATCCCAAGGTTAGAGAGGTTTTTGTGAAGCGAACTCAACTCACAAATTCGATGCGTAATTATTTGAATGCAAAAGGATATCTCGAAGTAGAGACACCCATTCTTCAACCTATTTACGGTGGTGCAACTGCCCGTCCCTTCAAGACTTTTCACAACTCGCTCGGAATGGATCTCTACCTCCGTATTGCAAACGAGCTCTATCTGAAACGCTTGATTGTCGGGGGTTTCGACGGAGTGTATGAATTCTCAAAAGATTTCAGGAACGAGGGAATGGATCGGTTTCACAACCCCGAATTCACCCAAATGGAATTATATGTCGCGTATAAAGATTATTTGTGGATGATGGATTTGGTTGAAGAAATGGTGGAGAAAGTCGCGATGGATCTTCATGGAACAACTGAAGTAAGATATGGTGGAAAAGACATCACTTTCCAAAGACCTTGGAGAAGATTGACGATGTTCGAAGCCATTAAAGAATTTACGGGAATTGATATCTCCGGCATGGGCGAAGCCGGCTTGAGAGCCGCAGCGGAAAGTCTGGGTATTCATACCGACAACACAATGGGAAAAGCCAAACTCATCGATGAAATTTTTGGGACTAAATGCGAACCTAATATTCTGAATCCGACTTTCATTATGGATTATCCGGTCGAGATGTCGCCGCTCGCAAAAAAACATCGCGCAACAGAAGGTTTGGTGGAGCGTTTCGAAGCTATCTGTAATGGAAAAGAGATCTGCAATGCTTTCTCAGAATTGAACGATCCGATCGATCAACGCAGGCGTTTCGAAGAACAGCTTGAGCTTGGTAAACGTGGTGATGAAGAAGCAATGGTTTTGGATGAAGATTTCCTTCGCGCACTAGAATACGGAATGCCACCCGCTGCAGGAATGGGAATAGGAATCGACCGTCTTACCATGATTATGACCGATGCAGCTTCGATTCAGGATGTTCTCTTCTTCCCCCAAATGAGACCGGAAAAGCTGGATTGATTGCAAAAACGTGCCTATTTTCCTGCTTTTCTCTTTAGTTCCAATAGAATCTTGTATTTTTTGAGGAGAAGTTCGGGTTTCTCCAAGTCAATGTTATACCTTTGCCTTCATGACAAGTAAAACCCCTAATAAGTTCATCTTCAACTATTCTAACAAAAAGATAATATGAAACGTTTTCTCATTCTCCCGATTTTAATTTGTTTGGGATTCATTCACCAATCAAATGCGCAAGGTGTGGTCGCCTGCTGCGACGATACACTCTGCGCTGGTTATAACCTGCCGATAATTCTGAGTGCGACTGTAAATGGAAGCAGCATCCCTGCCATTGCAGGCACAACGAGTTACGCTGGCGCTGCTATTCCCTACAACCCCGATCCCTTTACGGGTGGGACGCCTGTTGCACTCAGTGATGATAACTGGAGTGGTGTCATTCCACTGCCTTTTTGTTTCTGCTATTATGGTGCTACATATAATAATATTTTAGTTGGATCTAACAATGTGATTACGTTTGATCTCACAGGTGCAGGCGGTTATTGTCCATGGCCAATCAGTGGTCCCATTCCTGCCCCAGGTCCCGGTACACCTGTTAACGCGGTGTTAGGTCCTTGGGAAGATCTGTTACCAACAGCCGGTGGTACTATTTCTTACAATACCTTCGGAGTAGCTCCCTTCAGACGGTTTGTTGTTTCATGGAATCAGGTTGCTTTTTATTCATGTACAGGTATCCATTTCACAGGGCAAATCACCCTTTATGAATCAACTAATATCATCGAAAACCACATCCAATCGAAACCGGATTGTCCAAGTTGGAATGGCGGTTACGCGATTCAAGGCTTGCAAGATGCCACAGGTGCGAATGCGACCCCGGTTGCAGGTCGTAACTTCAGCGTCTTTACTGCCAACAACGACGGTTACAGATGGACTCCCAATGGTGTTGACAGTTGTCACATCGCCTGGTATCGTT
The DNA here is from genome assembly GCA_023251595.1 of Bacteroidota bacterium. Taxonomy (GTDB): domain Bacteria; phylum Bacteroidota; class Bacteroidia; order AKYH767-A; family JABDAW01; genus JAHEYM01. The sequence goes on along the minus strand of JAHEYM010000002.1, from coordinate 29,107 downwards.
TGCCTGATGTTGTACCCTTCGCTTTTGGTGATTCAATTACTCTGGTTTCTACAGATCCCCAATACCCTATCGCAACAACCCAATACGTTGCCGTACTCGAATGTCTTTGCACTTGTGGTATCGGTGGAATCACACCGGACAGGGATACCGTAACTATCACGATAGATCAACCAACAATCGCTTTGGGTCAATCTCCCGCAACCTGCGCCGGAAACGATGGAGTTGCTTTTGTCACGATGGAAAATTCGATTGCAATGCCATTTACTTATAATTGGTCACCTAGTGGTGGAAATATGGCAACAGCTTCAAATCTTGCCGCCGGGCCCTACACACTCAACGCTTTCGATGCATTGGGCTGCCCTGCAATTGCCAATATAGTTGTAACTCAGACATTCACACTCGTTGTCGCACAGGGGCAAACCGATGTCACATGTAACGGGGCTAACAATGGAATTGCATGGGTAACACCTAACGGCCTGCCACCTTACGGCTATACTTGGACAGGTTCGCCCTCCATCACGGGTACAGCTTCAAATCTTGCACCTGGTAACTATACATGTACGACCACCGATGCAAATGGATGTAGTACTTCGAATAACTTTACCATACTCGAGCCAACAGCAATCGTGGTCGGAACATTACCAACTCCTGCTTCATGTTTTGGAACAGCAACGGGAAGTATCACCTCCAATGTCGTGGGCGGAACCGGGGCTTACACCTATCTTTGGACACCATCAGGGGGTGCAGCAGCAAATGCAACCAACCTGACCGCCGGGTCCTATACTGTGACGGTAACTGATGCAAACAATTGTACTCAGACATCGATTGCAGTTATTACTGAACCAACTGCAGTTGTAGCCACGACCTCAGCTAATGTAAGTATTTGCGTGGGTAATAATACAAACCTTACTGCCAATGCAAATGGTGGGACTGGTCCATATACCTATACCTGGAGCGATGGTCAAACTGGAAGTCCGGTTACGGTATCTCCCGCAGTTACCACCACCTATTCAGTGACCGCCACCGATGCAAACGGTTGCACGGGAGTTTCACCCGTGATGACCGTTACAGTTAACCCTGCCCTACAGGCTCTCGGTGGTCCTCCTTCAATGATTTGTCAGGGACAGAGCAGTACGATTTCTGCGAGCGCTACCGGTGGAAACGGAAACTATAATTTCATGTGGAGTAATGGAGCGGGTTCCGGTCCAGGACCAATAACTGTTACTCCTAACGCGACAACTACATACACGGTGACCGTCACAGACGGTTGCGGTTCAGCACCTGCACAAGCTCCAGTAACAGTGACGGTGAATCCTCTCCCTGTCGTATTGTTCACCGCCTTACCAATCAGTGGCTGTCCGCCATTGATCGTCCAATTTAACGATCAGAGTGCAGTTGTAGGTGGAAATATTGTATCCTGGCTTTGGAATTTTGGGGATGGAAACACTTCGAACATTGCCGCACCAACCAACACATTCTACACATCCGGTAGCTATGATGTAACACTCACCGTTACATCGAATTTGGGTTGTTCACAGACACTCACAATTCCTGCAATGATTACTGTTGATCCTCTTCCTCAGGCGAGATTCAATATGAGTCCGTCAAGAACTTCTGTTTTGGACCCAAAAATTCACTTCACCGATAAATCTACAGGTGCGACAATAGTTCACTATGATTTCGGTGATGGTTCCGCCTCAAACGAGCCAAATACGGTTCACAGCTATTCAGCAACCGGAACTTATATCATAGAACAAGTTGTAGAGAATCAATTCGGATGCGTCGATTCAACAACACAATTCGTTACCATCGATCCGGATGTCGAATTGTTTATACCAAATGCATTCACACCTGACGGAGACGGACATAACGATGTGTTCGGTCCTGTTGCACTAGGTATCACAGATTATGAAATGTCAATTTATGACCGTTGGGGACAAAGTATTTACCAAAGTAAAGACGTAAATTTACCCTGGAACGGAACTGTTGATGGAAGTCAGGCGAAGGAAGATGTTTATATCTATTCCATTACGATTAAGGATCTTTTCGCCGTATCGCATAAATACGTTGGGAAGGTTTCATTGATTAGATAAGAATTATCAGCTCTGAATAAACGGGGATCTCCAAAAGGGGTCCCCGTTTTTATTATACACCTGCAAAAGCGGGCGGTTATTGATTAATTTGTACTTCATTCAACATACAGAAATATTTTTATACCTTTGCCTTCCTTCAACAAAACTGATGAAGAACCTGCTCCCCATTTTTTCTTTCTTTAGCATACTTTCATTGACATCGTGTGGTTACGACAAAAAAGACATCCCGAATTGTCTCGTCGACACTACACATGTGACCTATGCGAACAAAGCGAAAATGATTATTGATCAAACTTGTGCAACTAACGGTTGTCATGTACAGAATGGCAGCAGCACTTTTGATTTTACAACATACCTGGGCGTGATTGATAGAGTCAATGCCGGATCTTTCGAAACGCGGATTTTACTTCCTCCCTCTGATCTGTCTCACATGCCGCAAAATACTGAATTGTCATCCTGTGATTTTAATACGCTCATGGCATGGGTACATCAGGGCGCTCAATAAAAAACTAAACTATATATATGAAAAAACTTATCGTGTTCCTAACATTCATTCCTTTCTGTCAGGTATTCTCACAAGGTGTTTTCTTGACTAAAACTGGAATGATCAGCTTTTTCTCTAAAGCCACAATTGAAAATATTGATGCAAAAAACACCAAAGTTGGGGTTGTATTGAATACTGAGACCAACGATTTACAGTTCGTCGTAAATATTAAAAACTTTGTTTTTAAAGATGCTGTGATGCAGGAACACTTCAATGAAGATTATCTTGAGAGTGATAAATATCCTGATTCGCAATTCACTGGAAAAATCAATGAAACAATTGATTATACAAAAGATGGAGAGTATAAAGTAACTGCAACAGGAAAATTCAATTTGCATGGAGTTGAAAAAGAGAGAACCGAGGCAGGAACGATTATCATTAAAGACGGACAAATTACACTGAAAGGGGAGTTTTATGTACTGTTGAAAGATTACAGTATCACAATTCCAAGATTGGTATTTCAGAATATTGCTGAAAATATTCAGGTTAAATTAGACGCCACGCTTGTTCCTTTTAAACGCTGATATTCCATTCTCAGAGGAAATGATTTTACTTCAAAGTTGAAAGGATAAACCCGGAAAATATGAAAATAAAAAAAACATTCAGGTATATTGTTTACCTTAGAATTATTCCGATAATATTTTTGTTTTTTTTACCATGTATTTCTTTGGGACAGACTGATTTGTCAAAGTTATTAGCGGATGATTCAACATCGGGACATCAAAAGGTTACGGCCATTTTTAAGACCACGCGTATTATTGATTGTCAATCCTTGGAGACTGTAAAGAAGAAGAATCTTGACTTTCGTATTACGCACCGTTTTGGAAATGTCGCCGGAACATCAGGTGGAGGATCGCATCAGTTATATGGTTTTGATAATTCCGCAGATATCCGTGTTGCTTTCGAATATGGAATTACTGACAGGCTGACTGCCGGTTTCAGCAGAAGTAAAAAAAATGAAAATCTCGAAGGTCTTCTAAAATTCAGATTATTGGAACAGACTACCGATAACCATATTCCCCTCGCTATAGTTCTTTTTACAAACGCAGCACTTACAACCGCCGCGAATACGACGGGTGACTTCGATAAGTTTTCTCATCGCCTGAGTTATACTTTTCAAGGAATAATCGGTAGAAAATTCAGCAGCAAACTTTCATTAGAAGTTCTGCCTTCAATGGTTCATCGCAATTTTGTTTCTAATTATTATACAGACGCGTCATCAAATTTTATATATGATAAGAACGATTTTTTTTCTATTGGAATCGGTGGGCGAATCAGAATTTCAAAACATTCTGCACTGATAAGTGATTACTTCTATAATCTCTCTTCATTCCAGCAACATTATAAAAATGCTGGCGGGGAAAAAGCCTTCTTCAATTCACTCGCAGTAGGATATGAGATTGAAACGGGTGGACATGTATTCTCCATCATGTTCTCGAATTCGGCTGGTATTATCGAAAACGAATTTATTCCAAATACTACTGATTCGTGGTTAAAAGGCGGATTTAAATTCAGCTTCAATATTTCCAGAACGTTTAAGATGTAACTTTGTGAGGTAAATGGCCTCCGATTCTTCTCACGTCCGACCTGATACTTCGTTTCGATTTACGGATTTAGCGGAGAAGCCGTCCCCTTCTTCATATATTGATCGTACTGAAAAACCCATTGCGCTCTTTGGCACTCATCAGCTTCCGGTGCTTCATACCAGTCCGTTGCCTATTGCACGCGAGAGTCAATTCTGGATGTTCGCTGTTTTGTTTTGTGCGATGCTCGCCCTGAGCTGGGTAAGGGTATTTTATGAACGTATTATTCGACAAATGTTATTTGCAGTCGTTAATAATACTGCAGCAAATCAGATCGTAAGAGACGAAAATATTTTGCTTGAAAGAGCATCTTTGCTTTTGACAATCATTTTATATCTGGTTGCTGCGATGTCCCTTTACCTTCTATCGAACAAATACGAGATTCTGCCGGACACAATAGGAACGGGATTTCCCAAATTCTTATTAATCCTTCTTGGTGTGGGCATTGCATATTTTCTGAAGATGGTCATCCTGAAACTTGTAGGCTTGATTTTTAGAGTGTATAAGCCTGTAACGACTTATATATTTAATCTGTTCCTCATCAACAACATGCTCGGGATCATTCTACTTCCGATCGTAATTCTGGTGATCTTCCTTCAGTATGATTTCAAAGTTATCCTTCTTCAGATCGGGATCGGTTTTTCTGCCATCGCATACATCTTCCGTTTAGGAAGGGGTGTCATTGCAGCTTCAGGGAGAATCGGATTTTCCTCTTTATATTTATTTTTGTATCTTTGCGCCCTGGAAATTGGTCCATTGTTGATCCTTTGGGGAATTTTCAGAGTTAAGTAGTTGAGAACTAAAAAGTTATTCAACGTATGCCCTCCGAAAGTGTAACCCTTGAAGCAGTCTCTAAGCCTTTGGGGAATAGTAGCAAGATAAGAACAATTTTAGTAACGCAGCCGTACCCCGACTCGACGTCTCCATATTTCGAGATAGCGAAGAAGTATGGCGTTAAAATCGATTTTCGGGAGTTCATTCAGATAGAGGGTGTCGATGCCAAAGACTTTCGAAAAGAAAGAATAAATCTGAATGAGTTTACCGCTATCATTTTCACAAGCCGCATGGCAATCGATCACTTCTTTCGGATTGCGAATGAATTGCGAATGACGGTGCCCGATACAACAAAATATTTCTGCATGTCTGAATCAGTAGCTTATTACCTGCAGAAATACGTTGTGTATAGAAAACGAAAAGTTTTTTACGGTAAGCAAACAATTTCTGAACTCATTGATGTGATCAAAAAAAACCGTAAAGAAAAGTTTATGCTTCCCTGTACTGACATCATCAAACAGGAAATGGCGGATACCCTTGAGAAAAATAAAATTGACTATAAAAAAGCTGTAATCTACAAAACTCTTTGCAGCGATCTGTCGAATCTCTCGCTTCCTAATTACGATATGCTCGTACTTTTCACACCCTCAGGTCTGGCATCACTCTATAAAAACTTCCCGGAATTCAGACAAAATTCCACTAAAATTGCCGCTTTTGGTCCTACTACCTGTCAGGCCGTGATCGAAGCAGGACTTCAGTTAGACGTGCAGGCACCACTTCAGAACGCACCTTCTATGACTATGGCGATTGAGCAATATCTTAAACATTACAACAAGTAAAATCTCTCCACTTAGCGAAATATCTTCTTTTGGGAAGGAAAACCTTCTACGAAGCAAGACGTTGATCGACACTTTATTCAAGGAAGGGAAACCTATTAAGACCTTTCCTGTAAAACTTATTTGGTTGAAAACCACTCACCCCGGAAACAAAGCGCTTCAATGCATATTTATGATTCCCAAACGATCGTTTCCACGCTCGGTCGACCGAAACAAAATAAGACGACAGATGAAAGAAATCTATCGTAAACAAATCATCCACTTGAATGAATTACTTACTCAGTATGGGATAAAAATAATGATCGGATGGATTTATACTGGGAAAAGCATCCTTCCATTTATTGAACTGGAGCATAAAATAATATCCTGTTTAGAGCGTTTCAGAGCGGATGCACTGACACACCAAATCGAAAAATGAAGTGGATCCTCATCGCAATCATCACGATTTATCAAAAAGCAATTTCACCTCTGTTAATGCCTGCATGTCGTTATACACCAACTTGTTCACAATATGGAATCGAAGCAATAAAAAAATATGGGCCCATCAGAGGAGGATATTTAACGTTGAAAAGGTTGATCTCCTGCGGTCCCTGGGGCGGACATGGACATGATCCCGTACCATAATCCCTCATCCCCGACCCTTCTCCCAAGGGAGAAGGGAGTCAATTTCCCTCTCCTTTGGGAGAGGGACAAAGGATGAGGGAAAAACATCGAATTGAACAGAAACAAAAACAATATATATATATGAAAAACATCTGGAAAAAATCAAGAAAATATGTCCTCGTTCTGGGGATCTTCTTTAGTTCATTTTTAGCGTACGCCCTCGCGGATAATTACTTCGAGATTTCTAAAAACCTGGATATTTTCGCGTCCCTTTTCCGCGAACTTAATATTTATTATGTAGATGAAACTGATCCGAACAAATTGATGAAAAAAGGTATTGATGCAATGCTTGAATCGCTCGACCCGTACACCAATTATATACCGGAATCGGATATAGAAGATTATCGTTTCATGACCACGGGGCAATACGGAGGCATCGGAGCGCAGGTCAGACAAAAAGGCGATTACGTTGTTATTTCTGAGCCATATAAAGGATTTCCTGCAGATAAAGCTGGTCTCATCGCCGGTGATGTAATTCTAGAAATTGATGGAAAAACAACCAAGGGGAAAAAGACAGACGAAATCAGTAAAGCATTGAAAGGTCAGGCGAAAACAGAAGTGAAATTACTGATCAGAAGAGAAGGCGAAAAAAATGATATGCTGAAAACCGTGATGCGCGATGAAATAAAAATAAAAAGCGTTCCTTATTATGGTGTTATCGGTGACAATTTCGGATATATAAAATTAACGAGCTTCACCGAGGAAGCAAGCAAAGAAGTAAAAGAAGCAATGATCGATCTGAAAGAGAAACATAATATTAAAGGATTGATGATCGATCTCCGTGGTAATCCCGGTGGTTTATTAAATGAATCCGTTAACATCGTAAATATATTAATTCAAAAGGGGCAGGAAGTTGTCAGTACACGTGGAAAAGTGAAGGAGTGGGACAAATCATATAAAGCCGTTTACCCTGCTGTCGATACCGAACTTCCCGTTGTAGTCCTCGTGAATAGCGGTTCTGCTTCTGCTTCCGAAATTGTTTCCGGTTCATTACAGGATCTCGATCGTGCAGTCATTATTGGCCAAAGAACATTTGGGAAAGGATTAGTTCAGACCACCAGACCACTGAGTTATAACAGTCAACTGAAAGTTACAACAGCAAAATATTATGTGCCGAGTGGAAGATGCATTCAGGCATTGGATTATTCTCATCGGAATGAAGATGGTAGCGTCGGGCATATTCCTGATTCTTTAATCACTGCTTTTAAAACAGTGAAAAGCAAACGTACCGTATTCGATGGTGGTGGTATCTTACCCGATGTAAAAATTCCCAGAATGACCCCAAGCAGTATTGCTCAAACCCTTATTACTAAATTACTCATCTTTGATTTTGCAACCCAATATAAATTAAAACACGAGACTATCCCACCGGCAAAAGATTTCAAACTCACTGATTCTGATTTTAATGATTTGCTTGCTTTCCTTGCCGACAAAGAATATGATTACACAACACCGAGCGATAATAAGCTTGAGGAATTACAAAAAGCCGCGACAAAAGATAAAAGTTTCAGCGATATTAAACCGGAATTCGATGCACTGAAAATAAAAATGACGCATAATAAAAAAGCTGATCTTCAAAAAAATAAGGACGAAATTATTCGTCTTACCCAGGAAGAAATAGTCTCACGATATTATTATCAGGTTGGCCGTATCGAAGCCTCGTTTGTAAACGATCCTGAGGTAAAGAAGGGATTGGAAGTGCTTGGAAATCATGATTTGCTGACTTCGATACTTGCAGGCACGTACAAAGACCCTGAAGTTGTCAAGGATACGCTTAAATAATTCCGGCAAGCCGGTTTAAGACTTGCTGAATTTTTCAGGCAGACGGGAGTTCGCTAAAGTCCTTTATTTTATTGGGCTGGTTTTACTCGTTGCTTCCCTTCCCATCTCTAAACTGATCATGACATGGTCACAATTTATCATGGCATTAGCCTGGGTGATTGATGGTGATCTCCGGAAGAAATTAAAATCTTTTATCCGCAACCGACCCGCGCTCGCACTAACGCTGCTTTTTGTAATGCACGCGCTGGGAATGTTGTATACTTCCGATAGCAATTACGGATGGAACGATCTTCGGATTAAATTACCAATGCTTGTTTTGCCCCTGGTCGTATCGACTTCTCCACGTCTGTCATTAAAAAACTTCAATCGTTTTATGATGCTGTATCTTGCTGCAGTACTTTATGCTACACTGCATTGCACCATAGTCTGGCTCGGCTGGACCTGGCATCATGTAATTGATATCCGCGATATCTCGGTCTTTATTTCTCATATCCGTTTTAGTTTTTATATTGATATCGGAATTCTCACCATCATTTATTTTATATATACTTATCACAAATCAATTCCTCGAATTGCAACACTCTTGCTGTTGGTATTGATGACATGGTTCTTCGGTTTTCTTGTTATTCTGCAAGCTGTTACCGGAATGATCATTCTTCTGATTGTATTGTTGGGTCTCGGAGTTTATTTTATTTTCAGGTTGAAAAATAAATTTTTGAAAATGGGAATTGTTGCGCTCCTCATCTTAATTCCGACCGGCTTGATTGTTTATTCTTTAACTATATATAAACAGGTCTCAACTGTTTTGGACAAACACGCTGAGCCATCAGACACACTCACTGTTGAGCGACATAATTATGAGAACCATTCTGAAAATGAAATGACGGAGAATGGTCATCTTATCTGGAATTATGTGTGCTGGTACGATCTGCAAACAGAATGGCCGAAAAGAAGCAAGGTGTCGTTCGATGACGTAAATTCCCGTGGACATATATTAAAATATACACTGATCAGATATATGACATCCAAAGGATTGAGAAAAGACGCTGAAGGAATGAAAATGTTAAGTGACGAAGATATCCGGAATATAGAACAGGGAGCTACAAATGCATTATATATTAACGGTGGAATTCAATCGCGTATTCATGAGATTGCCTGGGAAATTAATGATTATCTGAAAGGTGGAAATCCAAGCGGTCATTCTGTTATACAGCGGGTTGAATATTGGAAAACCGCAACAGAAATTATTAAAAAAAATCCTGTGTTTGGTGTTGGAACGGGCGATATTAACTCTGCATTCGAACGACAATATGAGGCGGATGGCTCTCGTCTCGACAAACATCATCGTTTAAAAGCGCATGATCAATATCTTTCTATCACGATAACACTTGGGCTGGTCGGGTTGACGATATTTTTATTTTCCCTTTTCTACCCGATCATAAGAAATAAAATGTGGAACGATTATTTTTATGCAACCTTTTTATTCATTGCCATTCTTTCGATGTTCACTGAAGACACGCTCGAAACACAACCCGGGGTAACATTCTTCGTATTTTTCAGTGTGTTTTTTCTGTTTGCTAAACCGAAAGAAAATTAATGTCCTCTCCGGGCATTCCTGGTTAATAAAATTAATTTCTTATATTTCATCCATGTTTCCCATGCAGTGATTCTGCAAATAATAAAACCATTTCTTCCATCGAGAAATCCTGCTTTTATAATATAATTCCGGATGAACTTAGACACAGTTTTCACGACCAACATAAAATAACTTGAACGAATACCCGCATCGAAATGAGATTGCGCAGCAATGTTCGCAAATTTTTCTGCTTGCCTACGATGTTCTTCAACCGTATAATAAGTGTAATGTAAAATATCGCCTTTTAAAAAAGAGGTTGAATTTCCTGCATCAATATTATATTGGTCGTGAGGATTTCTCCCCTTCCATTGTCCTTTTCTACGATCAAACAATCGCATTTTTGTATCCGGATACCAACCACTATGTCTGATCCATTGTCCGCAATAATTCGATAAACGATTCATGAAATATCCATCCGATTTCCAATTTGCTTTTACCTCGAGAATAGATTTTATTAATTCTGCCGATAATTCTTCATCTGCATCGAGTGAAAGAATGTAATCGTTTGTCGCTTGTGCTTTTGCAAAATTCTTTTGTTCGATATGTCCAACGAACTTATTTGTCATGAAACGGGCGCCGAATGAGCGGGCTATTTCTTCTGTTTTGTCGGTCGAAAAACTATCAACCACAACCAACTCATCTGCAACTGTATAAAGGGATTGCAGACAGCGTGCAAGATTCCGCTCTTCATTCAATGTAATTACAACACACGAAATCGAAATATTCATCCGAATAAAGAATGGCGGCAAGATAAAGATTTCTTCGTTTCTTTGTGACAATCTTTTTCAACTTTGAATTGACGACGTCTGAACTCAATATTCTTATTCAATCGCTTCGTGAAGGCGATTTTAAAGCCCTGTCGCGTGCCATCTCTTTGGTGGAGAATGAATCGGCGGGTTATGAAGAGATTCTTCAATCGTTCGATTCAAATAGCAGAAACCGTGTCGTGGGCATAACAGGTCCTCCGGGTTCGGGGAAAAGTACGCTCGTAAATGCGCTGATTGGTTATCTTCTCACCCAAGAGCACTACAGAATCGGCGTAATCGCGGTTGATCCTACTTCACCATTCACACAAGGATCATTGCTGGGAGACCGTCTGAGAATGAGTGAACATTTTAATAATCCGCGGGTATTTATTCGTTCGCTTGCAACAAGAGGCAGTCTCGGCGGACTTTCCGACAAAATTATTGAAGTGATTGATGTGATGAAAACGTCGGGCTTTGATTGGATTTTTGTTGAAACTGTCGGCGTCGGTCAATCTGAAGTGGAGGTAGTGGCAATTGCTGATACAACACTTGTTGTTCTTCAACCGGGTCTTGGCGATGAAGTGCAAACCATCAAATCGGGTATCATGGAAATCGCGGATATTTTTGTGGTGAATAAATCAGATCACGAAGGTGCAGAAGCATTTATTTCATCTCTCGAATTGATGATACATACTCATTATCAGGGTGAAGTTCTTCCTCCGGTTGTTCGTACAATTGCTGTTACGGGTGTTGGTATTCCTGAGTTAATCGTAAAAATCGGGGAGCATCAAACACTTTCTTTCAACCAAAAAAAGATCTCTGTTCTAACAGAAAAAGCTTATCGGTTGATCAGTACAAAAAGGATGAAAGATGTTGATCGCACTTTGCTCGAAAAGGAGATTTCGAATCTTGTTAAAAAAGAAGATTTCAACCTCTACAAATTCGTAAAATCTAAAGTTTAATTTCGGACAATTTACCCGCATACAACGGTTTCGTCATAAAGGCACTTACAAACCTGTTTTGCATTGCGCGATCATGATCCTGTTGATGGACAGAGGAAGTGAGCACGATAATTTTGCAGGAGTTGTGAACCGTATTGGGTAGTTTTTCAAACTCTTTAAGAAATCCGAATCCATCCATTCCCGGCATCATCAAATCAAGGAATATTACAGAAGGAAGAGCTTCAACGTTTTCCGATTCCTTATTTAGGAAATCAAGTGCTTCCTGCGCTGAGTGCTTCACGAGTACGTTCTCCGCAAACTCCGAGATCTGAAGCATGTTTTTATTAATATAAATATCGACCTCGCTGTCGTCGATCAGCATCGCGGTCTTAAACCTGAATTGTTCCATACGTAATGAGTTCCACCTTTTATTTAACTGTAAATAATATCAATAGCAATGATGAACGATACAACTCGTTGGTATTGACAAAGAAGGGAATAATGAGACGAATATTTCTCCACTTAGAGAAAAATTCGGTCATGGAACTCATTAATTCACGGCAAATATAGTGTAGTTTGCACTAAATCCTTCTCCTTGAGCAAAATATTTTTTTAAATGCTTCGCTTGCAAGAGAGTGCATCTCCCTTCTCCCGTGGGAGAGGGGTCGGGGATGAGGGATTACGTTCCAGGAACGACGACCTTCTTAAAATCCAACGGCAATGTAACTTTCACCGAAATATTTCTACCCATATTATAGATGCCACTTCTGCCGGAAGGAGTGTCCGGATATTGTTCGAAATATTTTAACCGGCTGAGATGTGCCTGATATGCCACATCTGTGAGGTTTGAGGCATTGATAAAAATATTCGCAACCGTTTTGCCTTTTTTATTCACGATGCCCGAACCGATTCCCGCTCCGAAAATAACATAACCGGGCGTCTCCGTTTCAGTATCAAATGCTTTATATACACGATTCTGTTTTGCATACATTTCCATTTCAACCGAGGCATACGCATTTGAAAGAAACCTGATTTTCTTTTTTCTTTCCCCACGAATTTCAGTGTGAAGATGAGCCGGCGGAATGAACGGAAGATACTTCGAACTGTCGGTAATGAGTCTTCCGGGTATTCCTTTATTCTCTGCATATATAATTGAAATTCCGTTTTCAAAATGCAGCCAGTCGAGGGGATGCGGGTGAATGTCGATGATTAATTCACCACCCAATAATTGAGCACGTGCCGCCTGAAATTGAAAGGTTTGATTTCCCGGAACGATGATAGAATCACTGCCTGATGAGCTCAGTAGTTTTTCGTTATATATATAGTTGGTAATGTTATTGACAAAAACTTCTGCGCTAAGTTTAAGATGATCTTTCGTGAGAAACATTCCAAAATCTTCCTGCAAACTGAACTCGGGTAAGAAGTGCGTATTTCCTAATTGATAAATATTCGTTCCGGGATGAACACCATTTGCGGAGAGTTCAGCAATGTTTGGTGTTCTGAATCCACGTGCAATATTTGCTTTAAGAAGAAATTCATCCGTGATATTAAAAGTCGCGCCCACACTTCCGGAAACGCCATTGAACACGTGCCTTCCTGCGTAAAACATCTCTGTTCCCGAAGAATCCATCGCGTTCGTTTGCATATCAAAGCCTGTTATGGGATTGGTCGAAACAAACATTTGTTTCATGTTAAATGTTCGTGTGTCAAGACGTACTCCGCCACTTAGATCAAATCTTTTAATAGCTTTTTTTATGTATATAAAAGGCCCGATATCCATGAGATTATAATCAGGGATAATAAATTCAGTTCCTTTATTTTGATTGTTCTGAATCATTCCATTAATACCCGCACATGTTTCAAATCCTTTCCATTTTGGGAACGAGAATTTCAGGTCATAATTCCATGTCTGCAATTGCAGATCGAGACCGGGAATATCACTTAGAACAGGATGAGAAAATTCCTGCCTATGATTGAGTTGATATCCAAAATTGACAGACAATTTAGTCTTCCCCAAAATAAGATTCGATGAAGAATATATTCTATAATGCTGAACGTGTTGATGAAGTGGTGAAATCGCATATGAATTTAAATCGCTCTCCGACACAATAGGTCGCAGTGTATCGTCTTCGCTTATTTGTTTGGTAAATTTTCTAGTAACGGAATCGCGACTTCCATCGGGAATTTCCTGAAGATCATCGAATATAGAAAAATTCAATCTTGTAAAACCCCAATGTCGGTTCAATCCCAGAAAACCATCGGCATCTCGCTCCGAAAATCCTGTGTTATAGACCCGTCCGTCATATTTATTTTGATAATCTTTTGCCATTTTATAAGCACCTCTTCCCCCGAAAATAAAACCGCTTTTATTTCCTGCAAATGATCCTGATATTGCTGTCAGTCCGTTGTTTGATTGATAGTTCGACAATAGCTCGCCATTTATAGTATTATTCGCTGGTGGTTTTGGGGTAAGTAAATTCACCACACCCGCAAGCGCATCAGAACCGTACGTAAGACTCGCCGGACCTTTCACCACCTCTACACGATCGACCGCATATTCATCCACTTCAATTCCATGTTCATCGCCCCATTGTTGCCCTTCCTGCCGACTACCGTCATAGAGTGTGAGAATGCGATTAAACCCTAATCCGCGAATAAATGGTTTGGATACATTCGGACCTGTTGTCACAGCATTTATTCCAGGCGTTTTTGAAATAGCATCCACAATATTTGTTGATGCTGTTTGTTGAAGTTGGAGTTTATCGACGAGTGTAATAGGTTTCGCATCACGTTTTATTTCTGTTGCCTCGGAGGTACCTGTCACCGTGAAAACGTGAATCTGTCTCACAGAAATTTCCATTTTATAATCCTTGTGTGTTAACACCAATAAATCTACCGTATCAAGAATTGTTGTGTAACCAACAAAACTAAGTTGTATCAGAATTTTTATTTGCGGAAGATTTTCAACCAAATATTTTCCATCCAGATCTGAGATGGCACCGGCTTGCAATTCGGGCACATAAACGCTCACGCCTGTAAGCGCTTCGCCCGTTTTTGCATCCGTAATTTTTCCCGAAAGACTTGTCTTTCCGGGACCCGCCTGAACTCCGGTTGAAAATACTGCAAAAACGATAAATATATAGATAACGAATATTCGTTTCTTTTCCATTTCTAAATTTTAATTGTAAGTAAAATTGTTTGTTTCCCTTCTTGGCGTCTTTGCGTCTTCGCAGCCTATTTGTTTTTGCCACGAAGACACAAAGGCACGAAGTTTAATATAAAATCAGCTATTAGCGGGCGGGGCGCGTAAAAGTGAAAATGAATGATAAATTGGAAAATATTCTTTTTCAAAAGCAAAACTTTCAAAAACTGAAATCTGGGCAATCCAAAAATGATTTTCTTCTTCAACACTCAATATTGAAAAACACGGAGCATAATCGCAAACCGAGCAATGATGTTGAAGAGTATGAATATGTTTTGCCTCAGAAGAGCAATGAACCGAATCTTTATGCTCGAAGCTGTGAAGACCTTCTCCCACGTACGGGGTGAGGAAGACAAGGATTGCAAGAATCCCGAAAATCCGCCTTAATTTGCTTTTCACAAGTGCAAAGGTAAGAAAAAATTTAATTTAGTCCTTATAGTTGAATGCACGAAGTACTTTAGCCAGATTGTTTTTGTTCACAGTGAATGTCACCGTTGTCCGCCCCGCATCCTTTAAGACGTTCACAAACATATTATAAAGTTTTCCTGAAACAGTTACTTTTGTAACCCCATTCGCTTCCGTATGACTTACACTCATTCCGTACCATTCCATTCGTACGCGATTCGTGTTATCGTTACCGATTTGAAATACAATTCCGTCTTTGTTGGTGTTAACATAGTTATACCTTTGCCCGTCTTCAACATCAAAAAAAACGAGTGTCTCAATCAGATAATTAATTGCATCGCTTCTGTTTTTAAATTCTCTCTCGTCGTCAAACGTTGGCTTCGATAATACATCGTCCACCTCCCGACCTGTTGTTCCCTCCTTAAAAAACACATTCTCTTCGAGATGTCCTTTTTCAGTCGTTCCGCTTTTATAGTATATTATGCCCGGTTCTGAACTCCAGGTTCCTTTCCATTTCCCTCATATCTGTCGCCTTTGGCAAAATAGAAAACACCCAATTCAACATCTTTCTTTCCTTCACTAAATTTACCTTCAAACCGATCACCATTTTTATAATAATATATCCCTTTCCCGTTGGATTTCTGGTCTTGGAATTCACCGATGTATTTCTCGTCGTTCGCAAAATACATCGTTCCATTGGTCAAAGAATCATTTCTCAATTCCCCTTCGAATCTGTCTCCGTTATGATAATAAATTATTCCTTTCCCATACATAACATCCATATTCTTTATTTGTCCCACATATTTATCAATCTTTTGGTAGTCGTTCCAATACAGATATTTTATCGTCGCATCACCAAGTGATTTGCCATTTTCGAGGTCTAAATCAACAGTATAAATAATGTCTTGTACACCTACATCAGCGAATTTGTTGTATTTCCCTTTCCCACTAAAACCTCCTTTGGAAAATTCACCATCATATTTTGCATATACTCTTCCGTTAAGACGGTTCATCCAGGTATATGTACCCTTACCTTCCATCATATTGTTTTTAAATTCTCCGGAATATTCATTGGTGTTCCTCGTCGTCGATTTGCCAAAACCATCATATTGCCCGTCTTTGAATTCGCCAACGTAAGAATATATAGTATCTTTCTCGAACTTCCCTTGTCCATTAATCTTTCCCATCACAAAATTCCCCGTGTAGGTCCCGGTTTTTTTATCCTTATAATAAACTTTCGATTCATTCTGACCGGAAAGATACCCATCCACACAATTCCCGGTGTAAAGAAAATAAAAATTACCGCTTACAGAATCGGGAGCATTGATAAACATCCGGCACTTATGCTCTCTATCCCAAATAAATGTTTGGGCACTTATTATCTTTGTACAAAACAAGAACAAGACGAGGGTAAAAATCTTCTTCATTGAGGGTTTTTTAGACGATTGTAATACAAAGTTGAAACTTTTCTTTTTTATTACAAAATTTTAGCTCTTTCTCTTTAGTTTCCGTACTTTTGGAATTCGTTAATTACGCATCTCAAATGAAAAAAATTACTTGTTCTCTGATTTCATTTTTCACGTTTTTGATGGTTTCTGAAGGTCGTGCCCAAAATTCTGTCGATGTAACGGTGCCGGTTACGACTACAATCACAGTTTCACCGCCAACAATTACATTTACATGGGACACCATTCCGGGTGCCGTAAATTTTATTATATATAGAAAAACGAAGTCTGCATATTCCTGGGGTCCTCCGAGGGCTACCCTTACTTCAACCGCTACACATTATACCGACACGGCAGTTATTGTGGGTGGCGACTATGAATATAGGATTTATAAATCAGGAAGCATCGGTTCCTATACATATATATATGCGGGAATTCAAACGCCCGCTATCGAAACACGCGGGGCAATGGTATTAATTGTTGATAGCACATTTTCAGATTCATTGTCAACGGAATTAAATACACTTGAATTAGATTTAATTGGCGACGGGTGGAAAGTTATTCGACATGATGTAAGTCCAAGTGATGCACCTCCCGCAATAAAATCATTAATATGGAACGACTATTTAGCAGATCCGACACATGTCAATTCCGTGTTTTTATTCGGACATGTGCCTGTTCCATATTCCGGTGATATTAATCCTGATGGTCACCCCGACCATCTTGGCGCATGGCCTGCCGATGTGTATTATGCCGATCTCGATACGAATTGGACAGATGTTACGGTGAATGATGCCGCAGCTTCAAGACCGCAGAATCAGAATATTCCTGGAGATGGAAAATTTGATCAGAGCTTACTTCCCGGTCCAAATAACGCAGTAGAGTTACAGGTAGGAAGAGTTGATTTATCGAATATGCCGGCATTTGCACTGAATGAACAGGAATTACTTCGGCAATATTTAGTTCGCGATCATAATTATAAACACAAGAATTTTGTTGCAACACGTCGTGGATTAATCGACGATAATTTTGGTTATTTTTCAGGTGAAGCTTTTGCTGCAAGTGGATGGAGAAATTTCTTCGCGATGTTCGGAAAACAAAACGTTTTCGCAAATGATTATTTGACTACCCTCGATACTGCAGATTATATATGTTCTTATGGTTGCGGTGGTGGATCATACACATCATGCGGAGGAATCGGTGTCACAAGCGACTTCACAATTCATAATCCAAAATCTGTTTTCACGATGTTGTTCGGAAGTTATTTCGGCGATTGGGATAGTCAGAATAATTTTCTTCGTGCGCCACTAGCTGCTTCAGGGTGGACATTGACAAGTTGCTGGAGCGGTCGTCCTTACTGGATTATGGACCACATGGAATTGGGTGAATGCATCGGTTATTCTGCCCGACTTTCACAAAATAATAATTCAACCTATTTATATAATTATGCCGCAACATTTTCTCACATCGCGTTAATGGGAGATCCTTCACTGCGATTACATACAGTTTATACTGCCGATAGTTTAACTGCAACTCCATTAATTAATCAAGTAGCTTTGCAATGGAATGCATCGCCCGATTCGGTTCTCGGATATTATGCCTATCGTTTAGATACCGTTTCAGGATTTTACACAAGAATTAATCCAGCACTCATTACCGGTCTTAACTATATAGATTCGTTTCCAAATAATAATCGGAACTATTACATGGTACGTGCTGTGAAAAACGAATTAAGTGGTGGTGGTAGTTATTATAATTTAAGTCAGGGAGTATTTGATACAACTGTGATCTCTTTGAGTATCGGAATTGCTCAAATTCCGGAAACGAATTTGGAAATTAATCTATACCCGAATCCGGCTAATAATCAAATTTCAATTTCGATAAAAGATATAGAAAAATCTTCACTTGCAATTTCAATTTTTGATTTATTAGGAAGACCTGTTTCTCTTGATGAAAAAGTGATTTCAATAAATAATTCTCAGATCGTCATTTCCACAGAAAACTTTACTCCCGGAATTTATTCTGTTGAAGTTGACTCAGGTGCTCTTACAGGAAGAAGGAAGTTTGTTGTGCTTCGCTAATACTTAGTGCCTTCGTGTCTTTGTAGCTAAATTAACCTCCTTACAAGTCAACGATTACTTATAAAATCCAAAACATTCTTCCCAAAACGAATTTTTCTAATTTATAATCTTCCTATCTTTGCCAATATAAACAGATATAAAATGAAAAAACTATACACTCTTCTTGTCACCGCATTTGTTTCAACCCAAATAATCGATGCACAAAATATGCTTCTCAACGGAAGTTTCGAAACAAACTCTGCAGTAGCAAATACCACAGATTTACAAGCAAGCTGGCCTACGACAGTTTCCAATTCTTGGGAAGTTGACGGTGGAAGTATGGATCTGATTATGACCGATAACTGTGGCGGACCATCAAATGGAAATTGGTTCGTTCGCACTTCACCTGCCGGAGGTACCTGGCCCTATCTGGCTTTCAGTCTGAAAATAAATACAACACTTACTTTGGGATCACAGTACACTTTAACATTCGATAAAAGATATTGCGGACCGAATTCTTCGCCAATCGATGTTGGAGTCTCGACCGATAGTACATTGATGGGAACGATCTTCCACACATTCACTGCCCCACTGGTAAATTCATGGGCGGGCGAATATTTGGTTTTTCAGGCGCCAGTTGCTGCAAATTATCTCACCGTAAATGTCGGTGTAACCGGCGGAACCGGTCAGATTTCTCTTGATAATTTCGTCTTGCAAGCTGGTGCAGTCGGAATAAAAGAAATATCCGAATCTGCATTCAGTGTATATCCAAATCCTGCAACAGATAAATTAAATATTCATCTGAAAAATATTTCCTCATTAACAGAAATTAATCTCACCGATCTCACCGGCCGAATAATTAAAACATTTAATGTTTGTGGTGAAATAAATTCTCAATTAGATGTTTCAGATGTTGTACCGGGAATTTATTTTCTGAATATTAAAGGAGAGAAAAACGAAACTGTGAAAATAGTGAAGCAATAAGACTTTGCTTTTTCTATAGGTTTCCACAAACGCTTTGCATCTCTTACCCCATCCCTGCCCTTCCCCAAAAAGGGAAGGGTAAAAAATGAAAAACTCAGTACTTGTTCTTCCCCATTTGGGGAAGGTGTCCGAAGGACGGATGGGGTTATTTCGCCATCTTTGCCCACGTATCTTTCAAAGTTACCGTTCTGTTGAAGACTAATTTCCCCGGGGCAGAATCTTTATCGAGAATATAATATCCTTTCCTCAAAAACTGAAATCGTTCATTAGCCGAAGCCTTTGCCAAGTAAGGTTCTGCATACGCATTAGAAATTATATTCAAACTATCAGGATTTAAATACTCTTTAAAATCGCCTTCTTCCAAAGCAAGATTTTCTGCGGTAAATAATCTTTCATATTCACGAACTTCAACATTTACAGCATGGTCAATACTCACCCATTGAATCGTTCCCTGAACTTTCAATCCCGATGTGTCTGATCCGCTTCGGCTATCTTTATTGTAAGTACAGTGAAGTTCTGAAATGTTTCCATCAGCATCTTTAATCACTTCATTACAGGTAATTATATATGCATGCTTCAATCGCACACTTTGACCCGGTGCCAATCTGAAATATTTTTTTGAAGGAATTTCCATGAAATCATCCTGCTCAACATATATATACTTGGAAAATGGTATAGTGTGTGTTCCGGCCTTTTCATCCCCGGGATTATTCTCAGCAATGGGTTCATCTATCATACCTTCCTCCCAATTTGTGATCACCACTCTCAACGGATTAAAAACCACCATTCTTCGTTCTGCGATTTTGTTGAGATGTTCTCTCAAACAAAATTCCAACAACGAAACATCGATAATACTATCTCTTTTCACTACACCGATTTTTTCACAAAATTCGCGAATTGCCTCGGGTGTATATCCACGCCGACGCAAGCCCGAGATCGTTGGCATGCGCGGATCATCCCATCCATTCACATGATTTTCTTTCACCAACTGTAAAAGTTTTCGTTTACTCATGATGGTGTACGTAAGGTTCAATCTTGCAAACTCATATTGTTTCGATGGAAATAATTCGAGATTGGCAATGAACCAATCATATAATTCACGGTGTGGAATAAATTCCAAGGTGCAAATTGAATGTGTGATATTTTCGATCGCGTCACTTTGTCCGTGGGCAAAATCATACATCGGATAAATGCACCACTTGTTTTTTGTGCGATGATGTGAAGCGAATTTAATTCTATATAAAATCGGATCTCTCATGTGCATATTTATTGCAGCCATATCAATTTTTGCACGTAATGTTTTTGATCCTTCCGGAAATTCTCCGTTTTTCATCCGGATAAAAAGATTTTCGTTTTCGGAGACAGATCGCAATCTGTCTCTACTGTCTTTTCCAGGCTCGGTAGGAGTTCCTTTTGATGCTGCAATTTCTTCGGAAGTAGAATCATCAACATACGCCAATCCTTTTCTGATAAGGACGAGCGCGAATTCATATAATTGACCGAAATAATCGCTTGCGTAAAATTCATTCGCCCATTCGTAACCAAGCCATTTGATATCGTTTTTTATGCTGTCAACATATTCAACATCTTCTGTGGTAGGATTTGTATCATCGAATCTGAGATTTGTTTTTCCACCATATTTTTTCGCGACACCAAAATTCAACCAAATAGATTTGGAGTGCCCGATATGCAAATATCCATTCGGCTCGGGTGGAAAACGAGTAAGAATCGAAGTGTATTTGCCAGATCGCAAATCCTCTTCAATGATTTCTTCGATAAAATTAAGATGTGTTTCTTTTTCGGGTTTTGAATCTTCCATTTTGCAAATATAAACACTATTCGCTCAGAATGAAAATCAAGATCTCCTAAAGACAGGGCTGACTACTGTTTCACGTCAACCATCCCTTTACAATCAGGATAAAATGCATCGTTCACATCAAAAGTTTCGTGGTTAATTCTGAAAACCTGCGGTGTGCCCATACTACGAAATAAGGGGTCATTGCCCGAACCGCCTAGGGTCATTTTATGCATATAGCAAGCTTCTTTACCATCTTTTGTGAAAATAGTGATACTGCTAACAACTCCCATTGTTTTTTGCACACTACTAACTGAACAGATATGAGTTGGCGCACCCGAATCATTGAAGAAAACGACAATATCACTTTCTTTTGCGTCTCCCCAGCTAACAGAATTGCTTACTTTCGTTGCATAAGGTTTGATAATACAATTGTAAAACATCTCGGCTGTAATCCAATATTTACCCGTCAGGAATACTTCGTGTAATGTATTTCCTGCGCAATCCATTTTCATCGTTGGCTGATCATAAGCCTGATAATTAAAACCTTCATATCGGTATTTGTCATCTTCCAATTGTTTTTTTAATTGAGCATCCGTGAAATCATAAAACCGCTGCGTAACCACCATCACAGTATCCTTCACGCCCGAACCATCATTTCTTTCGCCTGAAATTTTAATTCTTTTTTTGCAATTTCGGAGATCATCCTGTGCATGAAGAAATGTTCCGAGAGAAAAAATGGAAATGAGAATAATTCTAAGTAGATTTTTCATATTGGTTTGATTTAATTATATAATACTGTGTTAAATACTTAGGACTGATACGAATTCTTAATCATTTACAACTTATACCATTTTATATCGATATCGAAAACTCCTCTTCAATCGCCCTTCTAAATCGTATAAAAATCGGATTGCTCAATAAAAAGCTTTTTAATTCCGAGGGTTCGGTAAATAAATCTTTTAATCCATTAATCCAATTTTGCCTTTCCGTCCTTAGGTCATCATTATTCAAATCCAAGAATCCAATCAAATTTTTTGCTTCTTCATCAACCGGTATATAATCCCCGCGATCATAGATCACTCTTTCTTCAAAATCCGAAGCCGTGGGTAATAGAATCGGTTGAAACTCCAGCCACTTATTATCGTTTTTCCTCTTGTGTTGATTCCATTTATGACTAACAGCATACCAGTTATAGTAATTATCATCCGATGTATCCTTTTTTGAAGAATCAAAATGTTCAATATCGTCTGCTAATGTTGGTGAAATGCGATCCTCTGAATATGCACAAAAACCGTCCTGCTCACTTTCAAGAATCATTCTTATTTCTTGAGAATTTGTAGGATAGGATAATTGTTTTGTTAGAATCGGAGAATCAGAAAATTTATGAATTCTTTTCATTACCAAAATTATATTTCATTCCAAGCGTTAAAAATTCCTTGGCAAAAAGTTCTTTTTTGTAGGAGTCTGTTTCAACTCTTATCAATCCTTTTAATTCGATGTATCTCTTGAGACTCCTTGCCGCCTCATCAATATGCAAATTATGAATGTTGAAATCTTTACTCAGCAAATCGTTAGGGTCATCTCCTTCGGGTGAAATTCCGTTTTTCGCTTTGACATAACCTTGTTCATCAAACTTCAAAATAAACCTTTCCTCTGGTTGAAATTGAGAAGCAACAATTGGACTGTGCGTTACAAAAAAATATTGCGATGTGTCTGAAAAAGAAGTATAGTATTTTACTAATATTTGTTGTAAGTCGGGGAAAAGAGATCTTTCCGGCTCATCAAAAACAATGAGCGCATTCTCTGGTTTCATTGAGTAAAGTGGAATCGCTGAGACAATTATTTGCTTTGCCCCGGTTGGAAGATTGTCCCATGGAATTGTTGAGTTACTATTAATGTTTTGAAAGCGCAGACTTAAATCGTTCGTGTCTTTCATTTCTGTTTCGGTCTTCAATTGAAAATTACGAAGAAAATCATCAAGACAATCTATTGCTATTTCTTTTGCTGGATTTGGGTTTTGAAGCTCCCATTTCTCCATTTCTGCATTTAGTTCTTCAGATTTTTTTGTCTTTATTTTACCTGCTAATTGATATCTAAAATTAACTTCCCGTTTTTTGAATTCTTTAATTTTGTTCATTGTAATGTCCAACGCTTTTTTTGCATTCACTATATCGAAAATATATACTAAAGAATCTACTTTAGGGTTTGTCTGAGGAAAGGGTTCTGCTGAATAACTAATAATCTTCGGATAGGGGTTCAAATGCAAAATTGTCGGCCTCCCAATTATCGAAAAAAGTTCCATTTTACTCGCGGTTTTGCCATCTATATAAATGTTTTGAACAGTAAAAGTCTGGTTATTTGCAAAAATCGCCTCAAAAGATATTTTATGATGGGTTACTTTGCCTGAACTTGGGATGTGATTATGGATTTCTCCACCGAATGAAAATTTGACGAATTCACTGTCTGCAAAATTTATCCGATAGAGTCTCAAATAGTCATTGTCAATTCTACAATTGGCGTCTGAAGAAAAAACCGTTAAATAAGCAAACTGAATCAAATTAATCAATGTGGTTTTACCTGTTCCACTCTGTCCAATAAAACAAATCTTTTTTAATGGAACCCCGACTTCCCCATTATTTTGTGGTGAAGTAAAATCTATTTTGAAATCTTTAAACTGATAATAACTGCCGATTTCGATTGCCGTAAGTTTCATTTGACCGATTAATTCTATTCAATGAATGAATTTAATAGAGGAGAAAAATAACCATTCAAAACACTAATCTTCAATTACTTCGCATTTCCCAGAGGTCGAGAGCGGATTCGAACCGCTGTACAAGGTTTTGCAGACCTCTGCCTAGCCACTCGGCCACCCGACCTGATATTTCAGTTCGCGAATTTACAGTTTATCGTTCGATTCAACAACTTTACCGGTATTTTCCTTCATACCTGTTCTGTGCCACATCGACGTAATCACGCGTCACCATTAGCTTTACGACAGATTCACCAACTGATCCTTTTACCGGCGGATTCAGTTTCCTCACCGTGATATTTGCCTCCAAAATCAAATCAGAGCCGTTCATAATCTGCGATCCGATGCGTGCCGCAACACGTTCCAAAAGTCTGGAACTGATACCCATCTCTTCTATCACAACGTCATGAATCATCGAATAATCAACTGTTTTTGACAAGTCGTCCTGTTTCATCGCTTCTGAAAGATCTGCTTTTATTTCAACATCAACCAGATATTCTGATCCGATTTTCTGTTCTTCGACCGTACACCCATGATGTGCATACACCCGAATATCGCGCAAACTGATTTTTCCATGTGGATGAAATTTGTAGGGTGAAATTTTACGCTGCCGCTTTTCATTTACGACAGCCCCCGTTTTTTTCGTCGGGTTTTGTAAACTTTTTTTGACGATATCTATGACTGTTTTACTCGAAACAGTTTTTGCTTTTTTTATTGCCATTTTTATATAAGATTTATCGCTGTTTTTATTCTGTTAATTACTTCTTCCTTCCCTAATATTTCTGCGATCTCCCAAAGTGCAGGTCCACCGGGAAGTCCGGTTAAGAAAACTCTGAATAATTGTTGAACCGATCCCGGACTCACTTCAACTTTCTCACATGCAATTTTAAAAGTGGTCTCTATTTGAAGATGATTCCATTCAACCAAAGAAGAAAAATCTTCCAGAACAGAGTTCATCGCTTTCAAAGAATTCTCATTCCATTTTTTCTTGATAGTATCTGCATCATATTGTTGAGGTGCGATAAAAAAGAAACTTCCTATATTCCAAAATTCATTTACAAACTGCGTTTTTTCTTTTAACAGTCCGCAAATTTTATCTAGCTTATCGTGATTTGCATCCGGAATTCTTTCGCAAATAATGATCAAAAATTCTTTCGCTAATTCATCATTCGATCGCGCCCTCAAATATTGTTGATTATACCATTTCGCTTTTTCAAAATCGAATTTCGCCCCTCTCCTACTCACCTGTTCAATCGAAAACGCATCAATTAATTCCTGCATATTAAATATCTCCTGTGTCGTTCCGGGATTCCATCCCAAAAACGCGAGCATATTGATAAATGCTTGGGGATAAAAACCACGCTCCTTATATCCCTGACTTGTTTCACCACTTGCAGGATCTTTCCATGTTAACGGAAAACTCGGAAAGCCAAGTCTGTCTCCATCGCGTTTGCTGAGTTTTCCGTTTCCATCCGGTTTAAGTATAAGTGGAAGATGTGCAAATTCCGGAGTTACTTCTTCCCAGCCCAAATATTTATATAATAATATATGAGTCGGTGCCGAAGGCAACCATTCTTCTCCCCTTATCACATGCGAAATATTCATCAGGTAATCATCCACCAAATGCGCGAGATGATAGGTCGGCATTCCGTCCGATTTAAAAAGCACTTTGTCGTCGAGCTGTGATGAATTCACCACCACTTCTCCCCGAATTAAATCATTCACTTTTATTTCTTCATTAACCGGCATTTTTAACCTGATCACATATTGTTCGCCACCTTCTATTCTGTGTTTTGTTTCGGTTGAAGAAAGAGTGAGCGAATTTTGCATTTCCTTCCTCGTAATATGATTGTATTGCGGAAGCAAAACTTTTTCTGCAACCAATCTTGTCCGCATTTCTTCAAGCGCCTGCGAACTGTCGAATGCATAATAAGCGAAACCTTTTTCAACCAATTCTTGGGCGTACGGCTTATATATATACTTACGTTCACTCTGTTTGTAGGGCGCAAATTCCCCCCCAACAGAAACGCCTTCGTTCGGAGGAATGCCACACCAATTTAATGCATTAATTATATATTCCTCCGCACCTTCAACCAACCGCGTTTGATCTGTATCCTCGATTCTCAACAAAAAATCACCGCCGTGTTTTTTCGCGAACAGATAATTATATAAAGCCGTTCTCACACCTCCCATGTGTAAAGGTCCCGTCGGACTTGGCGCAAAACGAACACGAACTCTTTTCATTTATTGATTTTTACCGATTCTGCAAATTTAAGAAAACCGCAATGCTGATTTTCATATTCGTGTTAATTCGTGAAATTCGTGTCTGAATTCGGGTCTAATTGCGTAATTTTGGGGAAGAAATGCGACCCTTACAAAACACCGTCTTCATTCTCTTTCTGTTTCTATCCTTCTCGTCACTCTGCACACGGAGTACAGCACAGGAGTGCGGTTACGTCTATGTGAGTTCGAACGGTGTTTCCTCCGGAACCGCCGGAACCCGCGCCACTCCTGCCGATCTGACCTACGGTCTCACATTGGCAAGTCTTTCGAATCCAACAATTCGGATGGCTTCAGGAACTTACACTATCTCGGATAAAATTGTCATGCAGTCTGGAATCACTCTTGAAGGAGGATTCGATCCGGTTACGTGGTTGAAAAGCAATTCGACGGCCACGATCATCACCCGGAACAATTCAAATCCCGATATTGTAAACAACGCTCTAGTTGCGATTTCATGCGATGGTATTTCAAATTTTCGCCTTCAGGATTTGACAATAACAACTGCTGATGCCCCCGGAAACAGTATTTCAAACTACGGCGTTTATCTCAATAATTGTTCAAACTATTTTATCATGCGTTGCATTGTCACATCCGGTAATGGATCTGGTGGTACTGTTGGAACAAATGGCGTATCCGGTACCAATGGTGTCAACGGATTATCAGGCGAAACCGGGAATGAAAATGGCGACAACTTTCTGACTGGCGGAAGCCCCGGTTCAGGTTCTTTTCCCGGAAGTTTTGCCGGTGGTGCAGGTGGAAACGGCGGAGCCCGCGGTGGTTACGTTTGGGACTATGTCCTCGGAATATTGACCCCGACAGGTCCCGGTTGGACGAATGATGGAAATCTCGGAGCTGCGGGGAGTGGAATTGGCGGTGGTGGTGGTGGAACCGGAGGAACAGGTATTTGTGAACCTCAGTACCTCAATGGAACGTGCTCAGGTCAGCCGACCAACAACGGTCGCGTTGGACAAGCAGGGAACGACGGACAAGCCGGACCCAATGGAATCCAAGGAATTGCAACCATTGGTAGCGGTTATTTCATCCCTTCAAACGGAACAAATGGTCAACCTGGACTTTCACATGGCTCAGGTGGTGGCGGTGGCGGTGGCGGTGGCGCCAAAGGTTGCGAGCCTACAGTAATTGACATTTTTGCTACGCCACTCGACACAACTTTCAATTCTGCCGGAACTGGTGGTGGCGGTGGCGGTGGCGGTGAAGGTGGCGAACTTGGTGCACCTGGTACAGGGGGAAGTGGTGGTGGTGGCTCATTCCCGATATTCACCTACCAGAACGGGAGCAATGGAAATGTATTCGACTGTTTTTTAAATGCCGGTCTCCCCGGAAATGGAGGAGCCGGTGGCCAAGGTGGTCTTGGTGGTGTTGGAGGTCAAGGTGGTCCCGGTGGTAATACCGCTTCAAATGGACCTAATCATTCTTGTAATGTGGGTGAAGGTGGAAATGGTGGAAATGGCGGAAATGGTGGAAATGGTGGAGATGGCGGTCCCGGCTCTGATGGAATCGCAACAGCACTTTATCAGGATATTTCCGGCGCCGCTGTGCTTCATGTCAATAACAATCTTCTCCCTGAACCCCTAGTCACCGTGATTTACTCGGGGTGCACAAATTCTGATGTCACATTTATCTCAACCGCAACCGGTATCGTCAATTGGGTTCTGGGTTCTGGTTCAACCACCGTTAATCCATCGGGCGATACAATCACAACTCAATACACCTCAAGCGGACTAAAAAACATCACGATAATAGTCGATGGAGTTCCTTCAATGCTGCGTGGTTTTATTAACATTGTCAACACATTTTCGCCTCCGGTTATTACCGCAAGTCAAACGACAAGTTGCCCGGGCGCGCCGATTGATTTCTCTACTTCTGCCATCGCTCCGACCTACGACTGGCAATTTCCGGGAGGAACACCTTCGTCATCAACTTCTCAAAACCCGGGACCGGTGACGTTTTCAACAAATGGTCAGCACATCGTTATTTTACAAACAACGACATGTTGCGGGATTTCGGATACAAGTTTTGTGGTCACCATTGTCAGCGTTCCGAATATTAATCTTTCGGATTCCATTGCAATTTGTGTAACAGATACTCTTCCTCTTCTCGATGCAGGAAATCCGGGTGCCTCTTACAGTTGGACTTATAACAGCGCTCCAACCGGAGGAAATATGCAGACATTGCAAACCACCGCTTCAGGTACATACGCGGTTACCGTAAGTTACGGATCGGGTTGCGTCAATACAGATTCAACAACATTAAATATATCGGTACATCTGCCGGTTGATCTCGGAGGTGATCAAACAATCTGTGCAAGTAGCACATATCCAATACTTAACGCAGGTTTCATTGGTGCAACAACTTATTCCTGGACGTATAACACGATTCCTGTCGGGAGCAATATCGGATCTCTGCAAACCAGTGGTCCGGGATTATATTCCGTTACAGTCACTTCAGCATCAGGTTGCACTGGTACTGATTCGGTGCATGTAATACTTGAACAACCATTTGTCTCACTCGGGGGAAATCAATCTGTCTGTTCGAACGAACCTTTTCCACTTCTCGACGCCG
>JAHEYM010000436.1 GCA_023251595.1 Bacteroidota bacterium | reverse complement strand
TTTTGGGGTTTGAAGTGTGTCCTCTATGAGCATGGGGGTGTTTGAGCGGGCGAAATTAAAGAATGTTCATCAAACTGACAAATGAATGTCGAATGATTAAAGAATTTCTTGTTAGATATACTATCAAATTCACTTCACCCAGAAAACTATCATGAAACGTCGGCTCATCAATTCTTAAATGAGTAGTTTTGCAAAAAACACACTACATGAACCGACATATCTACCTTCTTATTTTATTCTTTATTTGTGCCACAGTCAATGGACAGACTATTACCAATCCTTCCCTTGAAAATTGGGGAGTTCCGAATAGTTGTGAAATAAATTTAGCACCTGATGGTTGGAGTGGGTATTCGACGGGAGGCGTCGATCCTGATGAGGCAAATTTTCCACTTTGTCCTTCAACAATTCCATCAGCTGCTTCCAATGGAAATATATATGCAAGGTGCGTAGCCTATCCATTAGGTGGAGAAGGGATGTTTCAAATTATCTCAGGATTTGTTATCGGTAATAGTTATCAGGTATCCTTTGACTATGCAGGATCAAATCTTTTCGGCGGTTATGACGACATTGACTGGCATTTATTTATCGACGATATTGATCTGAATCAGACTCCCGTATATCACTCAACTGATTCTACCTGGATAACTCATACATATTATTTTACCGCAACAATGACTTCTCACAAAATTGGCGTGAGATTGTTTTTGAATTCCGGATAAAGCGGAAGCGGTGGAATTGATAATTTCATGCTGTCCGGAACAACTTCAAGTGAAGCTATTATTACCGCTGCGAATATTAGTACTTACCCCAATCCTGTTAAAGATTTATTTACAGTGAAAGTAGTTGGAACAAATTTGCCATTCGAGATTTCACTCTATAACATCGATTCAAGAGAAGTATTTAAACAGATATTTACAAATTCAGTTTCTGTAAACACAGACCATTTAGCCGGAGGAATTTATTTTTATGAAATAAGAAATAAAAACGGATTGATAAAAAAGGGGAAAATTGCAAAAGTGATGTAGTTATTGTCATCGCATGCATCATCTCCGATTGTCCCCCTTCAATATTTTATTTTCTTTATTTATATTTTTGAAACGTTTATTTGTCTTCATCTTCATTTCTTTTCCCAATTTTGATTCAATTTCCGCTATTGTCGGAAATTCTCCTTTAAGGTCTTTTGGTAATTTTTCCACCAAATTATAATCAGAGACGCTGATTGGTGTTTTTATCCCCTGCAAAGAATATCTTATAGTCACTTGATCGGGTGTTCTGCATAAAAGAAGACCAAGTGTACGTTTATCTTTTTTACCTTTTACCAAATCATCGACAGCATTAATATAAAAATTTAATTTACCTGCATGCTCCGGTGTAAATTCTCCTGTTTTTATCTCTACCACTACAAAACGATACAAACGATAATTATAAAACAACAGATCGAGGGAACGATCTCTATTCCCAACTTTTATATTATACTGATTGCCGACAAATGCAAATCCTTTCCCCATTTCGAGCATAAGTTTTGTTACATTAGCCACTAACGCTTTTTCCAAATCTGTTTCCTGCATCTTTTCAGAAAAACCTATTAAATCGAAAAAGTATGGATTTTTGAACATTTCGTTCACCAAATCGGAGTCTTGCTTCGGAATGGTAACCTTAAAATTATTAATAGATTTTCCTTGGCGCTTATAGAGATTATGTGTTATTTGCAAATTCAAAATATTTCTACTCCAGCCATTTTCAAGAGTCTTCAATGCATAAAACCACCGCTCTTCATTTGTTTTGAGTTTATCCAGGAGCGTACAATTATGTCCCCAAGGTAATTGTGCAACGACCTGTTGCACAATTTGAACTTTTTGCAACTCATTCGATAAATCTTTCTTAACGATTCTCTTCCCCGTTAATTTATTGTTTTCGGGTAATTGTGCAACGGGCTGTTGCACAATTGTAAACTGAGGATAGGCCTCGGCAAAAGCCCTCATATATTTAAAATTCCGAACAGAAAGTCCTTGCATATCCGGAAATTCAGATTGGAGATCTGCAGCAAGTCTATCGATTACTTTTGTTCCCCATCCTTCTGTCTCCTGCTGATGAAGAATAACGCTTCCCATTTGCCAATATAACTGCAGCAATTGAGTATTTACTGTTAATGAAGAACGCAGTCTTGCATTTTTGATGGTTGCTTTCAAGTCATTGAAAACATTCCGGTAATTTTTTATAGTATTCATTCGAAAATAAAATATTAAAAAGCTTAAAACTAATAAGTGAAAAACAGAATTAAATTAATGTGAAGTCTAAAAAGCAAAAGGATCTAAAAACATTCAAAACATCATCAAACTCAGGCAAAGATACAAAAACAGGGAAATAACAACAAAATGCTAAAATTTTTATCTTTGCAATGAATTTCCCCTTTCAAAGATGAAGTGCTTTCTTCCACGATCTTTCATTTTCTTCACTGCTCTTCTGTTCGGCTGTGCTCTTGCACAGAACCCCGGACCCGGAAAGATTGATCCTCCTCCGGGCAAACAGAACGCTACTTCCGTTCTCCCGGATGACGAAGACTGGCTCTCCTGGAAATTACCTATGATTATGGAGAATGGACTGAAAAACTTGTTCTCGGAAGGAATGACCGAAGACTATGATCACTTGTTGAAAACGCGTTTGGAAAACGTGATGATTCAATGGATGATCAAAGGAATGCGATTGGTTGAAGACCGACTCTACGAAGAAGCGGAAACACCACTCAATATATTTTTATTGGATGAAAATAAAAAACAGGAAATCTTCAACAAAGATGCAAAAAAAACACTCGCCATATTATTCAACGAATTTATTGAAGGTCACGGAGAAGAGTCAAGAACATTTGAAGAATCATCACCCTTCACTCAAAAAATTATTCATTCATATACGACAAAATTGTTTTTAAAATGGTTTAATGTTGAAAGAAAAGCCGGGAGAATTTCTGACGGAGCAGAAGGGCATAAAAGCATTCTTACGAGCCCTGATAACGCGGCTTCTACGTTTCTATCGATCAGAGCACACGCACAGTTTTTCTGGAATTTGCCTGCTTTTTTTACCGGAAGTCTCGATTATTCATATAAAGTTTCGGGAAATAAACTATATCTGAAAATTCACAATGAATATTCAATTTCCTCGGGCGTAACCAGAAGAAAAGATACAGATCTGCATCGTGTACCGGGGCATATTTGTCCGCTTGGAAATACCGAACAATATTTTAA
>JAHEYM010000435.1 GCA_023251595.1 Bacteroidota bacterium | reverse complement strand
GACACTTGTGCCCTCATCCCAACCGGTTTCTCCTGCACTTTTTGCCCACTGGTAACCGGGAAATTGAGCAGAGGTAGCTAGGAGTTTAGAAGCAGAACGCCGCTTATTATAATAACTGAAATCGAATGACGCTCCATTAAATTTGGCGTACCGAACCATAAAAGTTTTAGATTTTTCATGATTTTTAAAATTGAGGGTTGGAAATTTTTACAAAGATATTAACTTATCTTAATATATCCATAACAGGACGGGGGAAAATACCAGTGGTGATTTTACCAATACCCGGTTCTAAAAGAATGATCAATTTTGTGGTGTCGGTATCTCGGTTTCAATATAACACGTTTGCCTCCCGTAGCAAAGCGAAAGCATGGGATGAAACGGTTTTGACTGTTAAAAACGGATAAAATTTTCTTAGAACAAAACTTTTTATTTGAATTGACGATTACGACTCGCGCTCAATATTTTAATTTAAAACCCATAAAATATTAGCACCCCGGTGATCCGTATTTATCTGTTAAATCCGTGTCATCCGGGTTCTATTATACGCAAATTATTCGATCACTTAACCCTTACAATCTTTTTCGCTTCATGCGCAGTTCTCGCAAAAAACACATTTGGGAAAGAGGAAATATCCACAGCAGTTTTTTCTTGCGGGTTTGCGATTATTGAAGTTATTTTCTGACCTAGTACATCGAAGAATTCTAGAGTTTGTTGAGTTTCGCTTGAAATGGTAATCGAGGTTTGTGCAGGGTTGGGGAAAATATTAATTTCATCATTCATTTTAACGTCCTCCTTCAATCCCAATAAATAAGAGTCGTTCGAGAATACGCCGACGGTGTCGTTACCTTTTCGATATGCGATGAGTTGTTCCCAATGATCACGTTCAAAACACCCTGAATTTTGAAAAATCGTTACACCAAGTCCCACTTTTGCAACAACGTAATAACCCACATGAATAGCTGTGAATAAAGTATCAGATAGATTGTTTAATGCGTTATGGACGAAATCATAACATAACATAGAGTCTGGCGAATAACGTCCTAGTAATTTTGATTGCAGACCGTGAGCATCTTGAGCTAATACTAATGAGTTATATGCTGAATCATTATTGTCACAGGGAACATTATCAGGGTAATAGGGTGGCACGATATCACGAAGCCGGATTGTTTCTCCTTTATATTTATTTAACCAATGATTTGTTGAATCAATATATTGCTCTGAACCCGAATATGGGAATCCTCCGATGCAAAAGTTGCTGCCGAAAATTACCTGACAATTTTGATAATAAATCCCGGATATCTGATAAGTTAGTGTATCAGAATTAATCAATTTGCCCGTAATCCAATATTTTTTTATAAAACTGCAATATGACATTATATCCCAGGTGCAGTTATCTTCAAAAGCCAATTGACCCTGATACTCAAACATATCCCCAATATCGAAATCAAAAAAATCCCAAAAGTTTGGAACATGTTCTCCCAGATTTCTTCCTTCAATACCGACCAACCTGTAATATGAACTCGAATTATATTTATTTGGATAAAGCAGGATTCCAAAATTCTTCGAAAGAATAATTGTGTCGCCGGTTGAGAGCAAAATAGTTTTGGTTGAATCTGAATTTCCAAAAACGGAATCAAATTGGATTGAAATTACCGTGGCAGAAACATTCCAGTTTGAATCGAGAAGCCATGTGTCATTCACCATCGCAAGCATGTTGAGAATAATATTCGCTGTATCTCTGAAATTAATAATTCCCGAATTCGAGATGACACATTTTCGCTGCATAAACTGCGGCATATTTTTCCGCGAGTAGCAGGTATTGCAGGCATCGGGTCCGCCAATGACGGTCGCACAGGTGTTGCACATCACACGATTGAGGTAATAAACTGAGTCAGAACCAAATAGTGCGCTCGAATCTGCATAAATTGTTGCAGTGACAATCGGATCGTTATCCAAACGATAATTAAATTTATCTGTCGGATTTATTACCGACCAGTTTTGGGAAAAGGAATATAGGGAGAGAACGAAAAAGAAAACAAGAAAAAGGATACTCTTGTTCATTCGACAAATATACTGAAAATATTTTCCAATACCTACCTGCTTCCCCATTTCCGGGAAAGGTTTGAACTCTTATGGATTATCAATTTTTAATGGATCAGTTTGAAGATCGCGATACTCGCGGGAATTTGCCCGACCCAGAAAATGAACATCCATTTGATGATGTCGGTTTTTGAATTGGCGAGATCTTCCTTGGTGGCAAGTTTGATTTTTGAGACAGTCATAGAAAAAGGGTTTGAGCAAAAGTAACGGAAATAATATTCAAAAATCAAGATTCGAATCCAGGGCACAATCGCCTGACTTTGATGGAACACGGATGAGACGGATGAGACTGATGAGACTGATTAAAACGGATTAAATTTTCTTCAAACAAAACTTCGTTCTTTAAATTAGAGTCCTCTTCATTTTATTAGGTGTAACTTCATATATTCATTCCACTTTTATCAGTGTCAATCCGTAAAATCCGTGTCATCCGTGTTCCATTTTTCAGGAAGTAGCGAATTCAGTGAACCAACCGCGAATGGTTCAGTTTCATAATCAGTGATCTGTTAACAGTTTAAATAAAAAATACCGCCACAATTTCTTGGGACGGGATTATAAATTATGGCAACGATTGCGTAACGTGTTACGCAACTACGACCGAATTTCGGGGAATAAAAAAAGGGATTGCTTTTGAGGGCAATCCCTTTATAAATTATGGCAACGACATACTCTCCCGAATTTCACTTCAGTACCATCTGCGCTGATGGGCTTAACTTCTCTGTTCGGAATGGGAAGAGGTGGACACCATCGCTAAAGTCACCATAAACTCTTAGCAGTGTTCGGCTTTAGGGCACAAACGGCTGCAATTCGTTAATATGAAAGACATAATTGAAAGGAAATACATTTGAAATAGAATACGGCTTGCGGAATATAAAAGCTTACGGGTAATTAGTATTGCTCGACTTTGACATTACTGTCTTTACATCTGCAACCTATCAACGTCATAGTCTTTGACGACCCTTTTAAAGAAATCTAATCTTGGAGCGAGTTTCGCGCTTAGATGCTTTCAGCGCTTATCTCAACCGAACATAGCTACCCTGCGGTGCAGCTGGCGCCACAACAGGTACACTAGAGGTTCGTCCGACTCGGTCCTCTCGTACTAGAGTCAGGCCTCCTCAAATTTCTAACGCCCACAACAGAT
>JAHEYM010000434.1 GCA_023251595.1 Bacteroidota bacterium | reverse complement strand
TGGTTTATTAAATATATTATTGGATTATCAGGGTGAAACTGAATCTATTTCACGCTCTATTCCACTTGCAATAAATAATATTCATTTAGCTTTTGCTCCTGAGGGTGGCGATTTGGTTGAAAATTTAGACAGCAGGGTCGGCTTTGTTGCTACCAACGAATTTGGAAAAGCATCCGATGTTGAAGCCATAGTGCTGAATGATAAAGGAGAAACTGTTGCCTCGTTCACAAGTTTTCACAATGGTATCGGTGCGTTCGAATTTAAACCACTCGCCGGTGTAAAATATCATGCGCATATTGTAAAACCCGAAGGAATTACCGACGATTTTGAACTGCCGACTGCGCTTCCACGTGGATATGTGATGAATTGTTTTAATAATAATCCGGGTGAAGTGATTGTTGCAGTAAATACTACCGAGTCCGAAGAATTATCTGTGATTGCTCAGGAACGAGGAAAAATATATTATTCAACTTATTTTAATGCGAGTCCGGGATCAAATAAAATTATTATTCCTGTTCAGAACTTTCAACCTGGTGTTTCACAATTTACTTTATTCGATTCAAAAGGAGTTGAGCGTTCAGAAAGACTGGTTTTCGTAAATAAAAGCAAACAATTATCTATAAACATTGAAACAGATAAAGAAAAATATCTTCCAAGAGAAAAAGTTAAACTTTCCATTTCCGTTCGCGATGAGCGCGGAATCCCAATGCCTGCAAATCTTTCAGTTTCTGTTACAAACGATCAGTTACTTGCTTTTGCTGACGATAAATCAGGAAATATGATTTCCTCGATGCTGCTCGAACAGGATCTTCAACAAAAAGTGGAGGAACCAAAATTCTATTTCAATAAAAAAGAAGCAAATGCAGATAAAGCATTGGATTATCTGATGATGAACAGTTCTTTAAAATCTTTCACTTGGAAAAAAATTCAAGGTAATGAAATTCCACTCGTTTCATTTCAGCCGGAAAAATCAATTATCTCAGGAACTATTCTCGATTATTATACAGGCAAACCAATGGCAAATGCAAATATCGAAATTGAAAATACTGTAGTGAAGGTTCAGTCTGATGATCAGGGTAAATTTACTGTGAAAGGTGTTGATCTCACAGCACTTCGTAATATGTTGGTGAAAGCAGAAGGTTACACTCCCGCAACGCAACAGTTGGTGAATTACTCTCAGGATCTTCGTATATATATGTACGATCAGCATCATGCTGTTCTGGAAATGGATCGGGTTCAAAATAATATACAAATGATACCGCAGGCGGCCATGGGCGGGGCAGGTCGCGCTCAGGTTGCATTTGGCGGAGTACCTGTGCTTGCAGATCGTAATATTCAAAATGGTGAAATGGATCTTCCCGCCCCAGCCAATCTTATCATGCCAGCTAAGCAAGATGCGAAAAAAATTATGATGAAAAGAGATGGTGATAATGACTTCAAACAATTAAGGGAAGTGGTAGTTGCCGAGAAAAAAGCGAAGTTGGGCTTTATGATGAATGAAGATATTCGCGTTGCAAATAATATGAATGCCGGATTCAATGGCATCCGAAATCAGCAAAAAGTTATGAAACCACAACAACAAATTCAGAAAGTGGCATTATATTATAAAGCAAAAGATTTCAGCGCGCCGAATTATGAAAATCAACCGACACCCGAAGTAAGAAATGATTTCCGGACCACCGTCTATTGGAATGGAAATGTGGATGTTGATCGGACAGGTAAAGCAACTCTTGAATTCTTCAATTCAGACGACATCAGTTCTTTCAGAGTATCTGCAGAAGGAATGAGCGATGATGGAATGGTCGGGAGCGGTGATAAAACATTTTTCACCCAAATGCCTTTCGCCATGAGTATTAAAATTCCTGTTGAAGTCGCTACGGAAGATCATGTTTCATTTCCACTCGTTTTGAAAAACAATACTACGAATGAATTGCATGGTAAATTAACAGTTAAAATACCTGAGACACTCAAACCTGTTGGTGCATTGGAAACAGAACAAACCGTCCCCGCAGGTGGAACGAAATTAATATATATTGAATGTGATGTGCTTGCAAAAACCGGAAAAGGTGTCATTGATGTTGGATTTTCTGCTGATAATTTAAATGATCATTTCACACAAGGGATTAAAGTTGTTCCTAAAGGATTCCCGATTGCTTCTTCATTTTCAGGAAATCAAATGAGTGGAGAATATGAAGTAAATATTGTTCACCCCGTAAATGGTTCTGTTGAATTTTCTGTTACCGCGTATCCCTCCGTTTTAAGCGATTTATTAAAAGGTGTTGAATCTATTTTGCGCGAGCCAAGTGGTTGCTTCGAACAAACATCTATGAGCAGTTATCCGAATGTAATGGTGCTGGATTATTTAAAATCGACCGATAACACCGATCCAAGACTTTTAGCAAGTGCTGAAAATTTCGTCGATCACGGATATAAGAAATTAATCACTTTCGAAACAAAAGATAAAGGATACGAGTGGTTTGGCGGTTCTCCCGGACACGAAGCGCTTACTGCTTACGGCCTTATGCAATTTAATGATATGAAAGGAATTTATGCAGGAGTGGATCAGGCGATGATCGACAGAACTGCTGCATGGTTATTCAGCAAACGTGACGGCAGCGGCGGATTCCTCAGAAATGGTCGTGCGCTCGATTCTTTCGGTGGTGCATCAGAAGAAATAACAAATGCATATATCGTATATGCTTTGGCTGAAGCCGGATATTCAGATATAAAGAAAGAGTCAGAAGCCGTATATAAAATTGCAATCAGCAATAAAGATCCTTATCAATTGGCATTGGTTGCAAATGCAATGTTGAAATTAAAAGAACGCGATAAAGCGGATAAAGCCCTTGATGCATTATATGAAACACAGGATGAAACCGGAAGCTTCACAGGCAAAACACATTCTATCACACGTTCTACCGGCATTTCTTTAACTGTTGAAACAACTTCTCTTTCAATACTTGCGATGCTTGAATCGGGCTCACCAAAATTAACTCCTCTTCAAAAATCAGTTGATTTTATTGTGAAATCCAGATCAGGTTCGGGGGCATTTGGTTCTACGCAAGGAACAGTCCTCGCATTAAAAGCACTTACACAGTATGCGAAATTCAGCAAACATACAAACGAAGGTGGTGTGTTGGAAGTTTATGTGGATGGAGAAAAAGTTGGAGAAAAAGCATTTAAGGCGGGCGAACACGATGCAATTGTTTTGGATGGTTTGGAAAAATATATTGAAAGCGGAATA
>JAHEYM010000433.1 GCA_023251595.1 Bacteroidota bacterium | reverse complement strand
GAAAACGTCTCCGCTATCGGCTATGCTTTTATCGGTTATGATGACCCCTTTGTTTAAGGAAGAAGCTTTCAAAACAAACAAAACTTCATCGAGCGGCTTTCCTACCAGCTGTGGAATCTTGACTTTCGTGTTTCCAAGGCCATCGCCCAAAACAAGATCTATCACCGACCCTTTTGCAATCTTATCCCCTGTTTTCAATTCTTTTCCTTTGAAATAGGCGTTCAAAACCCTGTTTTTCGCCAGATCGGGCAGATATCTTGGCTCTCCTCCAACTTTCAATCCGTATGTTTCGAGAAACGAAATCACATAAGGATAAGGCAAATCCTCGAGCGACGGCATCTTCACCTGTGGCGGCACAATGGTGTTGACCGTCACATAAATCGTACGATTCTCCTTCACTTTTTCGAATGGAACAGGGTCTTGTTCAATAACGGAACCTCTTGGTTTCTTCAGATCGAACGTGGAATCGGAGATGTGATATTTCAGATGTTTGTCGGCGAGAAATTCATCGAGCCGATCCATCGAAAGACCGTGAAGATCAGGCACAGTAATGGTTTCACCATGTTTTGTAAATCCACCGAGATAATACAATAAGCCGAAAACCAGCCCGATAAAAAGCAGAATCCCCAATCCCAGATTGATTAGAATGAATTTGTTGCTGATAAAACTAAAGAATCTTTTGAGGAAACGAAGCAAAATAGTGATTAGTGGTTAGTGGTTAGTGGTTAGGTATTAGGTAAAAGGTAAAAGGTAAGAGGTACAGCTATGAGGTACAGGTCTGAGTAACTGGTTCGAACTATTCTTCGCAACCCATCAACCCTTCAACCCTTCAACCCTTCAACCCTTCAACCCTTCAACCAAACAGGGGCAAAGATAAAAAGTTGAAGCTTACCAATTCGAGATCGTCGACGATTTACTACTTTTGCGGAACGATGAGCGAATCATTTGACCCGGAGCAGAATTACGAGCAGAGCAAAAAAGCGATCGGATACGTTGACAGGAAAGAGGCTACTCAAGCCGATTACGACCGCATCGGGTTTATGTCGGGGCTCGAAGTTCATCAGCAACTATTAACTACGCGTAAACTTTTTTGTAGGTGTCCGGCAGGTAAATTTAACGCACACGACGATTTTGATGCAGAGATTGTCCGTCACATGCGCCCCACCCTAAGCGAGTTGGGTGAATATGACGGAACAGCTTTGATGGAATTTAAAACGCGGAAAAATATTATTTATCGGATTAAAAACGAAACTGCCTGTACGTATGATGTGGATGATACTCCTCCATTTCCGATCGATCCGGTAGCACTCGATGAAGCGTTGGAAATTGCGATTCTCAATAAAATGAATATCGTGGGCGAAGTACATATCACCCGCAAACAATATCTCGATGGCAGCATTCCCGCCGGATTTCAACGCACTGCAATTCTTGGCGTCGGCGGAAAAATTCAACTGAAAAATAAAACCATTAATCTGATTCAACTAAGTATTGAAGAAGATTCATGTCGCGAAATTTCCGACGTCGGTCACTTACGTATATATAAGACCGATCGTCTCGGTATGCCATTGATTGAAACGGTTACGCATCCTGAATTTATTAATCCCGATGAAGTAAAAGAAGCCGCAGATTATATAAGATTTTTAAATCGCAGTACCGGAAAAGTAAGAACAGGTATTGGTTCTACACGCGCCGATGTAAATGTGAGTTGCCGGGGTGGTACGAGGGTTGAAATAAAAGGTGTGGCACATACGAAATGGATGCCCGAACTTACGCATGTCGAATGTTTCCGTCAATACGCGTTGGTGAGAATTATCGAAATATTAAAAGGAAGGATTAAAGATATAGAGAAATGGAATTTAACTTCTGCAAATATAACGCTTGAAGATTTCCATTTCGATTATGATCCTTTAAAAAATGCGATGAATACCGGTGAACAAATTATCGCGATCCGTTTGCCCGAATTTAAAGGTATTATGTCTTTCTTCACACAGACCGGAAGAATGTTCGCACATGAAATTTCTGACAGGTTGAAGGTGATAGCGGGGATCGAAAAACCAAATATGATTCACTCAGAAAATATTGAGAAAAATATTTCGGGTGAAGAAAAGGCAAGGATATCACAACAGCTCGAATGTTCGGAAAATGATGCCTGGATGGTATTTTGGGGAGATGCAGATGATATTCCTACCGCGATTGAAACGGTGGATGAACGTTGCAGGATGGCGATGAAATGCGTTCCGAACGAAACCCGAAAAGGATTGGCAGACGGGACAAACATTTTTGAACGGGTATTACCGGGTGCCGATCGTATGTACCCTGACACAGATTCTGCACCAATTCCATTGGCGAATGAGAAAATCTTAGAGATGAGGAAAAATGTTCCGGTCGATATATTTGATCGGATTCAGCAATTGAAGTCGTGGAATGTTCCGGCGGATACATATACATATATACTCAAGAAAAATCTGGTACCGTTGATGGAGAAAATTGCAACGGAATTAAATATCCCGCAACGTTTTTCAGGTATCTTTATCGGTCACACGATGAAGTTTATTGAGAACAATTATAAGAGCGATGGTGAATTCTCATACAATAAAATATTTGATCTCTTTAAGTTTCTCAAAGAAAAGAAAATAGATTTGAATATCGCAGGGAAAATGATGACGGAGTATTTTCAGCATCCTCAAACCGATTTGATTTTCATTCTCGATACGATCAATTTCAAAATTCGTTCAAAAAAAGAAATTATCCAACCCATTCCTGTTTTGAAGGAAAAATTCAAACAAATAAAATATTCAAAAAAACCGGAAGTGGACAAAGAGTGGGTCATGGGACAAGTGAGTAAGGATGCTTTGGGGAATATGAATCTTGCCGAATTAAGTGATGCGGTGGAAGGAAAATTTCCCGCAATGATTAGCGGAGGAAAAATATGAGCCAAGATCTTTTTCAGGGATATAAAGGAGAAGCATTAGACGTATTGAAAAAATACGAAGCACGTGTATGGGCGCAGGTAGATGTGGAGACAACGCGTGGTCTTTTCCAGGGAACCATTCTTCCACGGGCAGAGAATAATGACGATGAACATATCGTATTGAAAATTATTACCGGATATAATATTGGTGTCGATATTAAAACGATTTCCTCCATTGTTGAAACCGGATATAAAAAAGCGAATTATGAAATTCCCCAAAAACAATTTCCAACAACAAAAGGATTACCCAGTGTAAAACTTTTCGGAACAGGGGGAACGATTGCTTCGCG